>QIDN01000459.1 GCA_003229345.1 Nitrospirota bacterium
GTTTCTTTAAGGAAATGTTCGAGTAGACAAAGCAGACTGGGATAATCCCGGCTAACGTAACTGCGTTCCACCGATAAGCTGGGGATTCCCTTTTTGATATCGAACAGGGCCAGGTTGACTTTGGTCCCTCCGACATCCCCTGTAAGGATCATATGCCGACCCTATTTAAGAAAGGATTCGATCCTTGCATCCAGCGCGTTCTGGTCCTTGGTGAACGATTGCAGGGCGGAGTGGGTCATAAGATCGTCCAGCGCGATGGAACCGGACCAGTCGGCCAGCTTGGGAATTTTACCGTCGTCCTGGATTTTTTTCAGATCCTGCGGTGAAAAGGGATGAAACAGGTCCAATCCGTTTTCATTGCAAAATTGTATCAGGTCATCGCCGGAGAGTTGGTCCAGATCGCTACGCGCCATCAACCGGTCGACCGCTTCCCGGAAATCTCCATCCATCTCCCACAAGCGAGCCACCCGGGCGCTCCAGTCATGTTCCGGTTTCATATCCGGATTTAATGCCACGCCATCCGTTTTTTTAATCTGATCGGGAGTGCGGCCGGAGTCCTGAAATTCCTTCATCGCCTTGGGGGGAATTGTGTGGATATCCATTCCCGCCAGAGTCGCGACTTGATCGCCGTTGCGGATGCTGGCGGCGATCAAACGAGTTTTCACATTGGCGTAGTTGTTGCGTACTTCTTCCAGGGCACTCTGGGTATGCAGAGTGACTTTTTCACCCACCCACTCGCCACTGCCGGCGGAATTGTCCGACACCACGGCGTTGAGCCGTCCCAGAAAAACATTCACATAATTCGGATTGGAAAGACGGGCAGCCAGGTAATTCTGCCGGGCGGAAAAACCCAAAGTGAAATTCACCGGGATATTTTCCTGGCGTATTCGTCGGGTCGCCAGCAGACCTTCCGGCGTCAAAGGAACCTTGATAATAAAATATTCAGGACACACCGCAAAATACCGCTTGCCGTATTTCACGCTCTTTTCGATATCCCGCGAAATGGAAGGATGCAGTTCGACGCTGACCTTCACCTTGAACGCTTCCACCAGTCTCAAAGCAATGCGGCAATTGATCACGAAACCGATTTCCATCACCAGTTCCTCCCGGCTCAGACCGGAGGCGGCTTCTCCCAACTTGTTCACGGTTTCCTGAATCACGTCGTCCATCACTCCGCTCTGCACAACCTGGTTCGCCAACGTGTTGTTGGTGGTGAGCGCAGTCAGTTCGTTTTTCCATATCGATTGGGCCAGTTCCAGTTCCCCGGTATCCATCCATAACTCCGTGCCCAGTTTCTTGAGGCGGGCCAACAGGGGGTCACTTTGGTATTGTTTGGCCGGCTTGCCCGGACTGATTTCCTTAAACGCGATGCGGTGAACGGTTTCGCTTAAATCTTTACTGAGGGTCCCCATTATTTTCCCTTCCCGAATCCTGGTTTATTCAAAAGTCGAAACATGTTGTTTTTATAAAATTCTACTCCGGGCTGATCGAATGGATTGACGCCCATCAAATATCCTGATAAAGCTACGGCCCGCTGAAAAAAATAAAACAACTGTCCCAAGGCATAAGGGCTGCGGTCTTGCAGGGTCAGGGTCATGTTGGGCACGCCACCTTCGAGATGCGCCTGGGCGGTGCCCTGCCAGGCTTTCTCATTCACCTCGTCGAGGCTCCGGCCTGCCAGATAGTTCAAGCCATCCCGGTCCTCGGGGGACTCGGATATCTTCATGGAATGATCGGATGCAGCCACCCTCAAAAACGTTTCGAAGATGATCCGGTTGCCTTCCTGAACCCATTGACCGAGGGAATGCAGATCGACCGTATATTCGGCGGTAGCCGGGAAAATGCCCTGACCGCCCTTGCCTTCGCTCTCTCCGGCCAGCTGCCGCCACCACTCTACCACAGTTTGCAGGGCCGGGTGAAACGCCGCCATGAGTTCGATGGTTTTCCCCTTTTGGTACAATAAATTGCGAATGGCGGCGTAACGGTAGGCGGAATTTTGATCCAAGGCGGAATGTTGGGAGGTGTGTTTTTCGCAATCGACCGCCCCAGCCACCATCTCCCCGATATCCAGCCCGCCGACGGCGATGGGCAGAAGCCCTACCGGAGTCAACACGGAATAGCGTCCCCCAACATCGCCGGGAATGATGAAACGCCGATACCCCTCTTCCTCCGCCAACTGCTTGAGGGCACCCTTTTCAGGATCGGTGGTCACAAAGATGCGCTTGCGCGCTTCATCGGGCCCGTATTTCTTCTCCATGAATTGCTTGAGCAGACGAAATGCGATGGCCGGTTCGGTGGTAGTTCCGGATTTGGAAATCACGTTCAGACAAACTTTTTTATCTTCCAAAACATCCAACAGATTGTGAAGGTAATCGGAGCTGATGTTTTGACCGGCAAATAGGATTTCCGGCCCTCCCCTCGCTGATGGCGGAAGTTGATTCGAAAAAGCGTGGCTTCCGAAATCAATTGCGGCTTTGGCACCCAGATAGGAACCTCCGATACCGATGGACACAAACGCGTCACAGTTCTCCCGAATCCATTTCGCGGACTGCTGAATTTCCTTGAGTTGGTCCGGCGTGGTTTGCGAAGGCAAATGCAGCCAACCCAGAAATTCTGCGCCCTTCCCTTGGCCTGATTCCAAATCCTGATGGAGCCGGTCCACCTCCGGCTGCAGGTGGGCGATCTCCTCTTCCGTAACAAAACTTTTTATATTTTCCGTGTGGAGTTTCAGGGTTTCGGTCATGGCTCGTAGAGAGGAGGTGTCCTCAAATGAAACGCGGATTATTGGGTCTGAGGCTTGGGGGCCGGAAGCTGTTCGTCCAGCGCAATGATGAAGTAGGATCGGATTTTCTTTTGATTCATCAGAATAACAGCGACTTTTTCCGCGGTATCGCGTTCGCGGAATTTCCCCACACGCACTTTATACCAGAATCCTCCCTCTGTACGTGGGATTTTCACGACATACACGTCTTGCACCTTCTTTTTTTTGAGCTTGCGGACGGTAACATCGGCCTGGCTCTTGCTTTTGACCGCAGCCACCTGAAGGGTAAAAATTTTCACTGTTGGAACCGCCACCTGCTCCGTGGGAGCCATCGACACGGGTTGAGATGATGCCGGAATCAGGGCTCTCCAGTCCACTACCACTGCGGCGTAATACATCCCTCCAAAAATAAGGCCCGCAACAACCAGTTTGGTAGCCGTACTCATGCCTCCCATGATATTCAACCCATCGAACATCTTGAAAACCACTTTTTTGATCAGATTAAAAACGCCGCCTCCCAGCTCCGACACTTTTTTACCGGCCACCTGCCAGAACGTAGGACTCAATCCGGTGTAGACCTTTAACCGCTCCAGAGCCTGTTTGTCATCGGAATGAAACAGCTTGACCCTTTTCCACTGTTCGGAAACTTTGGTGTCCTTGGCCATGCGAAGCAGACGCTCTTTGGTTTGAGTTTCTAAAGAATCGAAAACCTGTTTGCATCGGGCATGCAGATCGGGATCGAGCACTTTGAATCGTTCTTCGCAGTAACTGGCACTCACAATGAAAGCACTTATTCCCCGCTGGTCCTCGGACAAGGAGGATAAGGACTCCAAATAAAAATTGACCGCCAAATAATCGGTTCGCTTTTTATCAAGCAAATGAGGAAGCATGAAGCTGATGATTTTATCTTCCTGTCCTGTTTTTAGCTGCAAGGCCTTCAGAAAAATCGGCTCTGACTTATTGGTGAACCATTCTTGCCTCAGAAAAACGGTAACCATGTGGTTGAGTAGTTCCCGGTCCTCATATCCCTCCGTCTTCATTATCACCAACATCAGATCAATTTCCTGATCGGTCAACTCCCCTTTTCGAGTCAGGGCGGAAACCAGAACATTACGGAAGCGGATTTGTTGAGTATCCTGCAGGAAGGCTTTCAGAAAAACATTCAGGGCTTCCGGGTCTTCGGAACCGGTACTCATCAGAAATTCGGCATAGTCCTGAATCAACTGCTCCCGCAGTTGGTGGCCTTTTCCCGGCAAAAAATAGGAGGACCCGGTAAATTCGACCAGTTTTTGAAACTGCTCTCTGATTTCAGGCCCCACCGTTTTAAGGTCGATGTGCTTCAGGCTACTCAGAGCGCTAAGAAAACGGTGTTCTCCAAAGATCCCATAAACCACAAACCCGAAAAACAGGCAGATACTCACCACAGCCCATTGGATCCACAGGTCGTTGAAGTACACGTTCGGCAGAGCCACTTCGTGCACGAAGTACAGCGATAGGTAGCCGAGGATCATGATCAGGAACAATGTCAGCCCGGTTCGGACTAAAAAATATTTAAAACTCTGGTAAAACATTTTCCTCTATAGTGTTGTTGGGAGAAAGGCCCGTTTCAGGGTCTGGTTCGTCTGAAGGGAAATACCCCTGGATAGAATCCGTGGACGGCGGCAAAGTCAATACGACATCATTTTTCACAGCTACCCTCATTGTCTGCTTGGTACTGATATTTGCGATGTAACCGGTTTCGGAATCCACTTCAACAAACCGGATGCCTTCGGGCACGGGAAAATTGGCCGGGCTTTTACCACTCAACGCTTTCTTCATGAAATAAGTCCAGATGGGGCCGGCGGCGCTACCCCCCGTCAGGCCACGGCCATTGCGGTCGACCATGGAGATGTTGCTGTCATAACCTACCCAAACTGAAACCGAAAAATCCTTGGTGAAACCATCAAACCAGGCGTCCTTGTAATCGTTGGTGGTCCCCGTTTTGCCGCCTGCCGGATGCTTGAAACCCATACGCCGGACCACTCTCCCGGTCCCTTCCTCCACTACGCCACGCATCATGTCCAGCAGGGGGTAAATAGATTTCTGGGAAAACCTTTGAACGCCGAAGTAGAAATGCTCATAGAGGGTGTTGCCTCGGAAATCTTCGATTCGTTCCACCAGGAAAGGCTCATTTAAAATTCCCAAATTGGCAATGACGCTGTACGCGCCGGCCATTTCGAGCGGCGAAACCCCAGTGGCGCCCAACGCCAGGGACAAGTTTTCCCCCAGGGGGCTGGTGATTCCCATCTGACGTGCGGTTTTGATCACGCGCTCTGGAGTGAGGTCGTTCACCAGTTTGGCCGACACCACGTTCAGAGATTTCATCAAAGCCCGCTTCAAAATCAAATTCCCGAAATATTCGTCATTGAAATTTTTCGGTTCCCAGGTTTTATCCCGCGAAATTTCCAAAATAACAGGTTCATCCATCATCACGGTAGCAGGCGAGATTCCCAAATTTTCCATCGCCGTCAAATAAACGATCGGCTTAAAAGAAGACCCCGCCATACGGTTGTTGGAAACCGCCCGATTGAACTGACTCTGGGCGTAATCCCGCCCTCCCAGCAACACGCGAACGGCGCCGGTTTTGTTTTCCAACGCCACCACTGCCGCCTGCAGAGTTTCTTCATCCTCACGGGATCCCATTCGCTTATCGAGGCTTTTCATATGAGTGGTCACGGCCTGTTGGGCGAACTTCTGTAAGCGAACATCAATGGTGGTAAAAATTTTGAGGCCGCCGAAATGAACAAATTCCTTACCGTATTCTTTTTCCAGCTTGGAAATCACGTGCTGAATGAAGTACTGATTGGGATTGGATTGAATCCGGTGCGGCGCCAGCTCCAGATCGGTTTCCAATGCTTCTTCCATCTGGAGGGAGCCTATAAAATTGGAACTGACCATTCGATTCAACACCGTC
>QIDN01000453.1 GCA_003229345.1 Nitrospirota bacterium
AGGCTCAATTGAACCAGATTGATGAGGATCACCCTCACCCACCAGCCGGGAACGTGCGGTAATCGCTGGTCGGGTATGATTCGCTCCAGAGTCATCAAACCCACGGCAATCAAGATTAAAGTAGTAACGAGCCACATATCTTAGGATAACTCTTACAGGTATAATAATAAAGGCCCGATGATTTCAAACTGCCGTTTACCCGACCCTGAATTTGAGGATCGGTTTTACACCTAAAACTTGATCGCTGGGATCACCTTACAAAAGTTCCCGGGAGAATGTCTGGCAGGGATTGCTCACCGCGTAAGAATAGATGATGGGCGTGAATTCCGAAAATTTGGAAGCACCGGGGGCGGAGGGAACTGGGAGACTCATCGGATACTGAAAAGTGCCGCTTTTCAAATCTTCGCCCGGCCAGTAGAACCATTCGGGATCGGCGGCCAATTTTGGGAACCGCTGATCAAACTCTTCCTTTGAAAGATAGCGGGCGTGCTCCATGCAAAAGTTGACGAAATAAGCCCTCACGACCTTGGCCTCCTGCACCGTTTTGGAATCCTTCATATACAACATTACAGTTACAGCCATCAACAATACGAGACCCAAAACCACAGCAACCGTCATAAACTTTTTCTTAGATTTCATAGAATCAGTATAACAGGAGAAAGAACAATTTTGGGTCCAGCGACACGCTGGGGAAAAAGTTCGGATGAAACTCAAGTAACTTTGCCCGTCGTGAGCAAACTCGCCCTCCGCGAAGGAGGCGGAGAACCTCCGCTGGAAAGTTTACACTCTAATGGCGAAGACAAAGGCTGGTTTGCCCAGCCAAGTCCCAGCTAAATTGCCCCTCTGGCTAAGAGTGGAGGCGGTGATTCGCCTGTATCTATTTGAAATCATTTCTTCATTTTTTCGATTACTATAAAAGTTTACACTTCTGCTGCTTTATTTTCATTGTACAGAAACCAAACCGTTAGCATTAGGGTGATGATTCCCATGAACATTAGTAATAATAAAACTGGGCCCCAACCCATCGAGTCGGCAACTCTTCCGATAATAATACCAAAGATTGCAGAAGCGAAATAACCGCCAATATCTAAAATAGAAATTAATATTCCGGAGAATGGTCCACCATATTTGATTGAAAAAATACTCATGGGCAAATAATAAGCTGGTGCCACGGAGAGGCCAAAACCAAATAGGCAAATATAGATAACCAAAATATTCATCTGCAGTGAGAATGAAAAATAAGATAAATTATAAATAACCACGATACATAGCACCGCGATACCCAATAAAAAACCGATAACTTTAGTTATTGTTTTAGCAGGCAATGCATCAAAAACATATCCACCCGCTAAAACAGAGACAACGGAGCCGATGGGGAAAGCGCTGGCGGTCATGACAGCATTGGCCTCAGAAATATCTAATGTTTCTTTTATAAATATAGGAACAAAATTCAAGAAATCTACCATTATGGTGAGCCCCATCATGGCAAAAAATATCAGGCAGACTCTCTTGCTTTTAAGAAAATCAAATAGCGCGAATTTCAGAGTCTTATTGTAGAGTGGATGGCCAATATGTTGCTGTGAATCTTGCCTTTTGGGCTGATCATCCTGTTGAATTTTATCTGGTTTTTCCGGCACACAGAAATGCCAAATGATAACCATTAGGATGCCAATGCTGGCGGACACATAAAGAACAGATCGCCATGGTAGATAGTTTAGTAAAAAGCCAAAAACCAGTGTTGCAAAAATGGTTCCGCATCGGCTGGAAGTGGAGATATAGCCCCATGCCCGGCCATATTGAGATGAGTGATACCAATGTCCGATTAAATTGGCTAAAGACGGCCAGCCTCCCGCTTTGGACATGGCCAAGCTGAAAAAAATCAAATTAAACGCAAAGATATTATAGCTAAAACCAAATAAAATTATGCCAATACTTAAAATCAAAAGACTCACTAAAAAACTTTTTTTCCCGCCAAATCTATCCGCACCCAAGCCAAATAGAATTTTGCCGAATATTCCACCGATACTGCCACTTGCCAATATTTCCCCAAATTGAGTTTTACTCATAGCAACCAGTGGGTCCGAAATTAACGATGGTGAAATTACGATGATACTGTATTTCATAATCATCGATACGGCGTAAGCAAAATACATTAGGGCCAATAATTTTATTTGCGAGCTAACAAATTTTTGCGGATTTTCCATGTCTGAGCTTACCTTTTTTCTTTAAAATAAAACGTTTTATCAATGAAGGTCCACTCAATTATAAAAAGAGTGGAGCGAACCCCATTACAGAGAATCTGGAATAGTTAGAAGTTGAAGGTAATTTAGCTCTCGGTTTGTTTTAGGTTTTTACATTGCAGGGCAACTCTGGACAGTTAGAAACCAAAAAACCCAGCATTTCTGCTGGGTTACAGTCTCTATTGGATTTCCAGGATGAAAATTTGGTGGAGGCGGGGGGAATCGAACCCCCGTCCGAAAGTCGTCAACGCAAAGCGTCTACATGCTTAGTTCGCTCTTTGGGTCTCGTTCGGGCTACTCCAGCGAACAGGATTTCACCCGAACCAGTCTCTTGATCACCGCATACCCCCGAGACGCTGGGCACGAAGCTCGTTCGCTAAAGTGACGTTCTTCTAAACCTCACGAACAAAAGAATAGAGAACGGTAACCAGGTAAAACGAGTTTACGCGGCTACTGCATAGTCATAATCATTGGCGATTATGGTTTGTGCCGTTTTTTTACGGGCCAACGGCATCCCGTGCATGCAACTTTGATCTCAATACTCCCGTCGAATCCAGATCGCCCCCAAAATTGAGGTGTGTGAGGAGTACTACTCTACTTATAATATAACACCCCCACCGGAGAATTCCAATGAAGTCTCACCCAGGTGACGGCATCCTAGAGGCCTCATAACTCATTATAAAATAATGAGTTAGTGTGAAACGTATTTGAACGACAGGTGAACGCGGGCGCGATAGGCGACGACTTTGCCGTTTTCCACCTTCATGTCCAGTTTGCTGACTTCCGCGACTCTGAGGTCGTCCAGCGATTTCGAAGCGGTTTCCACCGCATGTTTCGCGGCATCTTCCCAGGATTTCGTGCTGGTTCCCACCAGTTCGATGATTTTGTAAATGCTGTCCGGCATGATGCCCTCCTTTATTTAAGGTCATGATAAATCGAATACTTTTAAAACCGTCCGTTGACCGGTAAATGAACCATTATAGACCTCCTGTCTATATAGAACCAGACCGGGAGGTGTTTATTCGGATAAAAGGCCGAGGATGTGCCTGCAAACAGGGAACCGTTTCAAAGCAGAGGGCAGGAACCGAATGTTCTATGGATCCAATGGGACAATTTAAGGCGTGCGAGTTGGGTTTAAACGTTGACGGGGGCTACCATTGCCAGGCGTGGACGGGGGGAAGCAGGATTTTGGAGGCCAGTTGGTAGGTTTCTCCCCGGTGAAAATTGACCAACTCCAGTTTAAAATCCTCTGTTATTTCATCCGGAAAAAATTCTTCCAGTGTGTTGTAACAGACCCGCGCCTCGTCGTAGGAATTAAAAATTTGATGTCCGGGAGTGCTGAAGATTTCGATCGCATAATCCCGCGCCTCTTCATCCCACTGCCAGAGACGCACCACGGAAGGGCTAACGGTGGGTGTGGTAAGCGGCAAGGCCAAGCCAGCTTTGTGGCGGGCTTCAAACAAATCGCGCGCCGTGTGCACTTGCCCCCTAAAAAAATATTTGTACATAAAATCCCCCCCGATGACCCGGAATGCAAAACTAACGTATGGATAGTAATAAAAATAGAGAGCAGGCGCAAGCTGAAAACCCTTCTATCCATGGCATTTTTTAAAACAATGCCCTACGCCTCCTTTGCCAGAAGAGTAGGAAATAGGATTTTAGATTGCAAGGTGCTGATTCTTCCCCGGTGGTACTGTATCAGCTCCAGCTTGACCTCCTCTCCGGCGTCCTCCGGATAATCGATTGTAAGAGCATTAAAAAAGGTCAGCGCATTACCATAATCTTTTAACACCCGATGTCCCGGAGCATCGAAAACCTCAATGGAGTAGTCCTGTTCCGTTTCGTCCCAATGCCAAATGCGAACGATGAAATGATCGATCGGGTTGATATCATCTGGCAGGGCAAGTTTCGTATGCCACCGCGCTTCATGAAATCCGGGTGCAAAATGGATCTGGTTGTTATACAAGTATTTATACATCACCGATCCCCCCTTTCTGAGGTGGTCGTTACAGAATCTTCCCTTACTCCTAATATAATTCCACGACCGGATTGAGGCACATTTTTTCCTCATCAAAAATCAGGATTGATCGTTTGTAAAGCATTTATGGTAAATTAGCCCTTTATTAAAGGCGAAATAATAGCGAAATGGTCACTCATCCAAATGGAGGTCAAAATGTTTTCAGGGCTTGATATAGAGAAACTGGTAAATGTTTATGTGGTTCCCTGGTTCATTAATATCGCACTGGCAATCGTCGTTTTTATTGTGGGACGGTTAATCGCCAAAGGGCTGGTGAAGGTCCTCGAGCGACTTCTTGTCAGAGCGAAAGTCGACTCCATGCTGGTCGAATTCATCGGATCGATCGCCAGTGCCGGGTTGCTTCTCCTTGTCATTATCGCCTCGCTGGATATGCTGGGCGTGAATACAACCTCACTGATCGCCATGTTAGGCGCGGCGGGTTTGGCAGTGGGTTTGGCGCTTCAGGGTTCCTTGCAGAATTTTGCCTCGGGAGTCCTGTTGATTATTTTTCGTCCATTCAAGATTGGGGATTTCGTTGAGGCCGGAGGAACCACTGGCACGGTGGAAAAAATCACCATTTTCAACACCATCATGCTGACTCCCGATAACCGGGAAATCATCGTTCCCAATGGTGCCGTTTACGGCGGGACCATCACTAATTTTTCTGCACGCGATACCCGGCGGATCGATATGGTGTTTGGAATCGGCTATGGGGACGACATTAAAAAAGCCAAGAATATTCTGATGAATGCCATGGAATCCGATGAGCGAATTTTGAAGGACCCGGCACCTGTGGTTGCCCTTGCGGAACTGGGGGACAGCAGTGTGAATTTTATGGTGCGTCCATGGGTCAACAGAGCGGACTACGGGAACGTCAAATATACTTTGAACGAACACATCAAATCAGCCTTTGATGAAAATGGTATATCCATTCCATTTCCGCAAATGGATATCCATATGGATCAGGCGGCTTAGGGGAGGGTTGATTTTCACGCTCAACCCCTTATCCTGAGTATTAGCCCCTTTTTGCTAATTACTGGGATTTGAAAAGTGAAAAAATTCCTGATCTCCATCTCCATAACCGGGACACTCCTGTTTGGCACCGTATTCGGTCTGACCTATTCAGACCCTGAAAAGGTAGAGCAGTCCACCAAAAGCTGGGTGGCTCAGGAGATTGAGAGAAAAATTAAAAACGATTTTCCTCAACTCTTTCCGCCGGAGAAAAAGGAACAAGGCACTCAGGTTCTTCAGAAGCTCCAGGGCCATCTGAAGAAGAGGATTGTGAAATTGCGGGGAATATTATTTTCTGATTTGCCCGACCGCATCGCTGAATCCGTAGCCCGCTCCTGCACCTGTAGAGTAAAAGGTAAGGATCGTGAGGAGATACAACAAAAATATGAGAAGACAAGAAGCTTTGTTAAACGTTAGGT
>QIDN01000132.1 GCA_003229345.1 Nitrospirota bacterium
CCTTCAAGGTGTTCTCCGCCATCTCCAGGCTGAGTGCGTCGCCGGTGCGGTGGTGGTGCCTGAGCAGCTGGGACAGCCCCATCGACGGCGGGAACTTGTTCTGCGGTTGAAAACGGAAGCCGTGGTGCAGGGTGTCGTATTGATCGCCGTACAATTTGCGGGCCTTGTCCTCGCCGTGAAAACCGAGCGAATCCAATTCGCCGCTCGGCTCCTGTTGTCCGGTATTTTTGAGATAGTTGATCAGCCCTTCCGTCTGCTTGGCGATCTTCGCCTGATCGTTTTTCCAGATGTTGTCGAGAAAACGCAGGACATCGGCGAACGACGGCAAGTTAAATTTTTTCACAGGTGGGAAATAGGTGCCGCCGTAAAACGGAACGCCGTCCGGGGTGACGAAGATGTTCAACGGCCAGCCACCCTGTTGGCCCAGCGCCTGAATGGCTTTCATGTAAATGCCGTCGACATCCGGCCGTTCTTCGCGGTCGACTTTGATGGCGTAGAAGTTGGCGTTCAGGAATTCCGCCAGTTCCGGGTCTTCAAACGATTCCCGTTCCATGACGTGGCACCAGTGGCAGGTGGCGTAGCCGATGCTGACCAGCACCGGTTTGTTTTCCTTTTTGGCGAGGGCGAAGGCTTCATCGCCCCACGCGTGCCAGTTGACGGGATTGTGGGCGTGTTGCAGAAGGTAGGGACTTTTTTCGTGAATCAGTTGATTGGTGTATTTTGGGTCACCCATAGAGTTCCTGAAAGCGCTCGAAGAAATTTGGAAACGATTTGTCCACGCACCGGGGATTTTTAATTTTCACTCCCGGAATGCCGAGGCCCGCTACGGCGAAACTCATCGCCATGCGATGGTCGTCATAAGTTTCCACCTCGGCGGGTTGGTGTGTCCCCGGCTCGATGATGATAAAGTCATCCCCCGCCTCAACGGAGGCACCCAGCCGGGTGAGTTCGTTGGCCAAAGCGGCGATCCGATCTGTTTCCTTGATTCTCAGGTTGCCGATTCCGGTCATCGTGGTTTTCCCCTCGGCGAACAGCGCGACCACCGCCAAAGTCTGGACCACATCCGGCATGTCGTTCATATGGATGGTGATTCCGCGTAAAGGGTTTCCAAAAACGGTAATTTTTTCTCCGGCGTGTTTCACTTCGCAACCCATTTGCTCGAGTGCGTCCGGGAAATGGATGTCCCCCTGCACACTATCCGGATGGAGATTGGTGACCGATACCTCACCGCCCGTAACCGCTGCCGCCGCAAAGAAATAGGAGGCGCTGGAGGCATCGCCTTCTACCGCATAGGTCTGCGCCCGGTAACGCTGGCCCGCAGGAACGGTGAACTTCCGGTAAAACTCATTGAGTACAGAAACCCCGAAGGTCTGCATGATGTCGAGGGTGATGTCGACATAGGACTTGGAGGTCAGCTCGCCTTCGATGTTGATGACGGTATCGCTTTGAAAGTAAGGGGCCGAAAGGAGCAGGGAAGTGAGGTATTGACTGCTCTTATCCCCAGCCAGCGTGACCGATCCTCCGGGCGGGTTGCCGCCGTGGATTTCGATAGGCGGGCATCCGTTGCCTTGGAGCGACTCAGCCTTGAGGCCCATCTGCCGGAGGCATATCAACAGGTCCTCGATGGGCCTCTCCTGCATCCGCTCGTCTCCCGTCAGGCGCGTTACTCCCGGAGCGAGGGTGGCCAAGGTGGTTAGAAACCGCATGGTGGTTCCGGCGTTGCCAATAGAGACCTCCCGGTCGGGGACGATCAGTTTTCCGCCCTTACCCTGAACCACAGCGGCCTGTTTTTCCTCCACCACCGGGACGCCGAACTGGAGCAGGGCTTCCCGCATGGTGCGGGTATCGTCGCTGAACAGCGGGTTTTCCAGGCGCACGGTGCCGTCCGCCAGCGCCGCCACGATGTAGGCACGGTTGGTGTAGCTTTTAGAGGGCGGAGCCGCCACGGTGGCGCGGAGGGCCGAGGCGGGTTGAATTTCGATCAAGGGAAACCTCGTACGATAGATAACTGTTTCAAACCATGGGTAAACGGGCCAACTATATCACAAACCCCGCGCCGCCGGGTGCCGCTTGCTTGTATCCCCATAGGGGTTTTGCTATGATGGCCCGATTAAGCGGAGCAGGATCAAATATTTGATTTTAGGACTCGGAAAGCTTCCGCTGTGCGGGTAATGGTATGCGAAAGTTGATATCCAAATGGCATGACTTGGTGGCCTGGTGGGAAAGCCAGCCGCCCCAGGAGCAAAAGCGGCTCAGATCCTTTATTCCGTGGTTCCTTTATGGGGTTGCGGTTTTTTACGGGGTCATTTACTTATCCATCCTCAATTCCGTTAACCGGTACAAGACCGGCACGACGGTCAAAACCTGGTTCGGCGGAGATTTGCCGGAAGTTGAGCAACAGAAAATGCAGCAGGCCAAAGACATCAAGGACAGTTTTAAGGAATTACGCAAGCGGGTTTCCGGCAACCGGTGAGCGCCTGAGGGCGCCCAATTTTATTAAAGTGGATTCGGATTGGAGAGTTTCTGTACCCAGATGAAGCGTCTCATCTATATTTCCAACTGGTTGTACCTGTTTTCGCTGAGCCTCTGGGTCGGCGGGATGTTCTTGTTGGGGATCCTGACGGAAATCGTAGTTCGCGTCAAACTCAAAGAACACAAGCCACTGGCGAGCAGTGTCATGAATGGCATCATGGATGCGTTCAACGTTCATATCATTTACTGGTGCATGGGGTTGATGGTGGCCGCTGTAGTGATCAAATTTCTGGCGTCGCAAAAAGGCTGGGCTGGGTACGTGGAGCCCGTGGTGACCAAAAGAAAGTATACCAGGGAAGTGCTTCTGGCGATCATGGTGGTGCTGGCGTTGTATATCGGCAGTGTTCTGCGTCCGCAAATGCACGATCTGGACCAGCAGAAAAAAGCTAACCCCGCAGATATTCGGCTACAGACTCAATTTGACAGTTACCATAGCCGATTGACCTGGCTGTATACAGTTAACATGATTCTGGGTCTTTCCCTGTTTTACATTCATGGCAAGGAGATGGCCCGGTTTAGAGAAGGTTCCGGGGATCCCAGCGCCGAATAAGCTTCTTTTCCTTATTTCAATTTACCGCAGGAAGACTTTGTTATTGTTAATGGTCAGCCGTACCCAGAGGGTTGTTTGTTGGATGCTCCTTGCTTTATTTTTTATTCTGGGAGTACCGTCCTTTATTCAGGCAGACACCCCGGAAGCGCCGGTTAGTTTAAATCGCGGTTTTTCGGACATGGTAAAAATTCCGGCGGGCCGGTTCAGGATGGGATTGACTTTCAAACAGACCAACCAAATTCTGGATATGTGTACCAAGGTGGACAAGGCCTGCTCCCGCTGGTGGTTCAAGGATGAGTTGCCGAGCCGTTTCGTTGATGTGAGCAAATACTGGATCGATATTTACGAGGTCACCAACGAAAAATACCTGGAGTTTGTGGAAGCCACCGGGCATCGGCCGGCTCTGGACGACACCTGCGAAACCGATGCCTGCCGACAGGGCAATTTATGGAAGGGGAAGGGTTTCCCTGATACAATTCGTAACCAGCCGGTGACCCAGGTGAACTGGCACGACGCCGTTGCTTATTGCCAGTGGCAAGGCAAACGTTTGCCGACCGAGGCGGAATGGGAAAAAGCTGCACGCGGACCCTCGGGGAACATGTATCCCTGGGGCAACAAACCGCCGCCCGGCAAGGCGACCTACCGCAGAAAATGGCGGGGAGTCCATACCCTGACCGATGTCGGGAGCTATTCCACCGGTGTTTCGGTTTACGGGGTGCATGATTTAGCCGGCAACGTCTGGGAATGGGTGGCCGATTGGTATGACCGGCATTATTACAAAAAGAAAGTCAACTACAACCCGAAAGGACCGAAGACCGGAAAGTTCAAAGTGGTACGGGGCGGATCGTGGGTGAATTACGCGGATACCCTGCACAGCGCGTTCCGACGCTGGAGCCGTCCTGAAGTCCGTTTCAACGACACCGGTTTCCGGTGTGCTAAAGATTCCCATCCATGAAACCCAAACGAACCGATGAACTGACCGACCGCGAGAAGACCCTCCTTGTCCCTTACTTGACGGACGTGGAGGCGAAGGTGTTTTCTCTGAAGAACCTCAACCCGGAGGTGATCGGCGCGGCCCTGGCGCGTTACAGCCGGGCTCCGACCGGATTCAAGGAAACCGTGGTGCGCGAGTTCCTCAATCCCGACGGCACTCCCAACGACGTCAAGGGCAGTGAAATGATCGACCGTGTCGTCAATAAATTCGGTGACGAGTCGGTGGCGGAACTGGCGGTCGCCCCGCTGTGCATCGAGGAAACCTCCAACCTGATGACGAAGATCATCGAGGACTGCCGGATCGGCGGATCGCCCATCGAAGAGTCCACCCGTTATGTGTTGTACGACCAGCAGAGGGAGGGGCGGTGGCGCTATGTGTGTCCTGCCAACGTCATGGCATCGGGTTTGAAAGATTCCTACCTGCGGACCATGGATTTTATTTTTGAGACCTACGCGGGCATGGTGGAGCCGATGCAGAAATTGTTCCGAAAGCGATTGCCAGTGGAGCAGTTTCAAATCGAAGTGGAGCGAAACGGTCGAAACCAAAAAGCCGGGCTGAATGATTTAGAGGATGATAACGAAAAGCGTGCGCACCGTATTGCCTACAGCTTCACCATGCGCAGTGCGGCCTGCGATGTGATCCGGTGCATCCTGCCCGCCGCGACCCAGGCCAACATGGGAGTCGTCGGTAACGGCCGGTTTTTTTCCGGACTCATTTCCAAATTGCTGAGCCAGGATTTGAGCGAGGCGCAGGATCTGGCCGGGAAGATCAAGGAAGCGCTCGATTCGCAGATTCCGACGTTCATCAAACGCGCCGCAAAAAACGAATACCGGGTTCAGATCGACCACGCCATGCGGGCTCTATGCGGCGATTTGTTTCAGGGGGTGGCGATTGAATCGTCGCCCGAAGTGGTTCTGCTGGAAGACAAGGATGAGGAGTATTCGATCAATCTACTGGCATCGATGATCTTTCCTTATGTCCAGCACTCAACCCAACAGATTCGCAGCGTCATCCACGCGTTGCCGGAAGACAAGCGGCAGGAAATTTTTTCCGTCTACATCGGCGAACGGCGATCGAAACGGGATCGTCCGGGCCGCGCTCTGGAATACGGGTACCCCATCAACTTCGACATCATCGCCGGGTTCGCCGAGTACCGCGACCTGCAGCGGCATCGTATGTTGACCCAGCAGAGACAGGACATGGGGGTTCTCCTTGGTTATTCGATACCCGAAGAGATCCAGGAGATTGGCCAAGGCGAGGTGGCGCAGGAATGTTTCGAGCGGGCGGAAAGTTTGCACAACGATTTGCTGCGCGCCGGGATGCGGGCGGAGGCGCAATACGCCTCCCTGTTCAATCATTTTATCCGATGGAACATGGGGATGAACCTGAGAGAGTTAGGCCATTTCACCGAACTGCGCACGCAGAAGGCGGGACATCCCAAATACCGCCGTGTCTGTCAGACCATGACCCGGTTATACCTGAAGCGCCATCCGGAGATGGAGCCGGTACTCCGGTATGTCGATCACAACGATTACGATCAGGGCATCACGCGCGCCGAACAGGAAGCCCGCACCGCCCGCAAAAGCCTCGCCTCAGGCGTTTTCGAC
>QIDN01000415.1 GCA_003229345.1 Nitrospirota bacterium
TGAAAGAAACGCTGGAGCGCTTGATCGCCGCGGGGCTGGATTCCATCCCCGGAGGTGGCGGAGAAATCCTGGTCGACCGCGTTCGCAAGGTCATCAGTCCCAAAAAATGCTCCGCCGATCAATGGCTGGAGGTGATGGACCAGGCGCATCAGCTGGGTCTCGCAACCACCGCCACCATGATGTACGGTCATGTCGAAACCCTTGCAGAACGCGTCGAACATCTTCTGCGCATCCGCGACCAGCAGGACAAGACCGGAGGATTCACCGCTTTCATTCCATGGCCGTTTCAGCCTGGACAAACGGAATTGGCAGGCCGGATCAAAGCGCAATCCAACACGGGACTGGACTACCTGCGCACCCTCGCCATCTCCCGCATCGTGCTGGATAACATCGACAATATCCAGTCCTCGTGGGTCACCCAGGGGCCGAAAATCGGCCAGATGGCTTTGTATTACGGTGCGAACGATATGGGAAGCGTGATGATGGAGGAAAACGTGGTGTCCGCGGCAGGCACGACGTATGACTTGGACGAGAAGGAAATCTGCCGGTTGATCACGGACAGCGGACACACACCACAGAAACGGAATATGCGCTACGAATTTGTCTGATTCAGGTGTAGGCGGGAGATTTTTTGTACCAGCCGATACCCCGGCGCATGAGAACGTTAATCACAGCCGCCACCGGTACCGCAAGAAAGACACCGAGCAAACCAAACAGTTCCGCACCCACCAGCACTGCCAGCATGATTGCCACCGGATGCAGTCCGACTTGATCGCCCACCACACGGGGAGTGATAACCATGCCTTCCAGCATCTGCACCACGCCAAACACAGCGACCACACCCAGAACCGGACCCAGTTCCTGAAATTGCAGAAACGTCAGCACTGCCGCCGGGACAAACCCGAATACCAGGCCGAGGTAAGGCACCAGGTTGGCGTAACCGGCAAGGATTCCGATGAACAGACTCATTGGCGTTCCGCAGGCAAATAGACCGACGCTGTACAATCCGGCCATCAGAGTGGCGACCATCAACTGGCCCCGCACGAAGCGCGACAGGACGCGGTCGATTTCCTTGAAGATGTCGATGAATTGTTCGCGAATACGCGGCGGAACCATGTTCGTGATTTTGGTGTTGATGGCGTCAAAATCGCGCAATAGATAAAACATGGCAACCGGAATAATGAATATGTTGATCGCAACCAGGATCGCGTTGAACAAACTGGAAAGAGAAGACCACAGAAATTCCGTCAAGTTTCCGAGCAGTTGAACGGGAAGCTCGCCCATCTTTTTCATTCCATCATTGACGGCTTCCTGGATTTTACCCGGCTCCAGCCACGCAATATTTTCGATTAAAGGACGCCCCCAATCCTGAAGTGTTTGCAGATAATTCGGAAGATTGGCCGCGAGGTGTTCTATCTGTACGCGGAATAGCGGGACCAATACAGCGGTTCCCGCCAACGTCACCAGGAAAAACAAGGTCAATAGAAGAATCACCGCCGGAGTGCGGGACAGCTTCCACTTTTCCATCTTGTCCACCAGGGGATCCAGCAGATAGGCCAAAGCGAATGCAATGAAAAAAGGCGTCACCACCCGGCGCGCCAGATACAGAAAAACCAACGCCACTCCCAGAGCAATCAGGAAGGTGGTGAGTAGTTTCTTGTTTTTGGGGTCCATGGTCAGAGGTCTTCCATTATGGAAGGAGTCGAGCCCGAAGAGGGAGAAGGGGATCCCAATAGATCGGGGTTTTCGGAACCGGGTTCACCAATACCCACCGCGACATCCGGTTGGGGCTTGGGTTCCCAATAGCGCTTCATCGCGTCCAGGAAAAAAACCGCCATTTTTTTTCCGACTACTTCAAAAGCCTGTAGCTCTCCTTTGAATTCTTCCTCGGATTCGACGGATGCAAAATCGCTTCTGGCCGCAATCACGACGGCCTGGGTGGTGGAGACGGCCCGTAAGGTAAGATTGGACTGCACGGTGATCAAACCTTCCGCATTTTTATCGCCCAGACGAGTAGAAACCGCCGTACCTACAATAACAATATCCACTTTCGCTTTCAAGCCAATGTCCACTGCGGCATCGAGGTCTCCCTGAATCGCTTCAAACACCGTACTCTCGTCGACCATTTCGCTGATTTTTTCGCGCGTCGTGATCTTCACCCCTGCCGCCAGAAATTTTTGCAGTATGGCCACCTCGGAAATGGGAACATACTCCCAGAAATCCGGCGGAGCTTCCGCAGACAAACTTCTCTCATTGACTAGAACGATAGCGGTATTGGGTTTGACCAGAGAAGCCAGAATCCCGAGCTTGCTGAGTGCCCGGTTGATTGCCTCGGGGAAAAACACGACCTCCAGCTTGACCCGGCTGAATTGTTCCACATCGCTGTCATAGAATTCCAGAAACCGGTATTGCTTGATGTATTTTTTGGGATACTTCAACATTCTTGCCAGTCCCTTCCGATTTCGGCGATAGGCAGAGCCACCCAGAAGATCCTGCAACGCCACGGTCAGCGCATTTTTAAACGCGTAATCCACCGCTCGGGCCCGTCCCCGGGAATAATCGTTATTTTTAACGGAGGATTTGCCTTCCACTTCATAGATCAATTGAGGCTCGCCTTTGGCCCAGACACTGCCTGCAAGAAATCCAAAAAGGAACAGCGCGGACATCGCTACAAGGAAACCCGGCGCGATTTTTGTGGAAGGAATTTGATTACTATTACGGATCATTTTTTATCGACCTCGCGGACCAGAGCATTCAACGAACGAACTTCCTTCGGTGTTAAAAAACGGTAGGCACCCAACGGGACCTCTTTCAGGTTGAGCTTGGCGAATTCGATGCGGTTGATTTTGATAACCGGGTGGCCCACCTTTTCACAGACCCGTTTGAGGTGGCGGTTTTTACCCTCCGCCAGCACTATGGATAGTACACTATTCTTACCCGTCGTCCTTTTGACACGCACTTTCATAGGGCCGGTGGGACGATTATCCAACCGCACCCCTTTGCGAAGCCGGTTCAATGCTTTTTCTTCAGGCACACCGCGAACCTTGACCAGATAGGTGCGTGGGACTTTCGATTTAGGAGTCAGCAGTTTTTTGGACAAGTCGCCGTCGTTCGTAAACAACAACAGGCCTTCGGTATTAAAATCGAGACGGCCCACCGGGTACACGCGCGCAGGCAAATCCTTAAAAAAATCCATCACCGTCGGCCGGGCCTTATCGTCCTTCACCGTGGTCAAACACCCCCGGGGCTTGTTGAACAGAATGAACACCTTTTTTTCCGGAGGGGGAAGCAATCGGCCATTCACTTTGATCCGGTCTGCATCCGGGTCAGCCTGAACTCCCTGTTGACGCACAACCGTACCATTGACCGTCACCAGGCCTTCGTCAATCAAACGCTCCGCCTCCCGGCGGGAGGCGATGCCAGCGTTGGCGATAATCTTTTGTAAACGTAGGGTCATAGAATCGAGCGCGGAAGATTAAGTATCAAGCATTGCCCGTTTCGGGGTCGTGGGCTCCGGTGGACGCTTCCTCGCCGATGGACTCCTCGGCAAGATCGGTATCGTCGGCAGGCACATCATCAACTTCATTATTAAATGTCAATTCAACCTGTTCGGGTTCGACTTGCCCTTCAAGTTCTTCGTTGAAGTCTTCCAATGTCGGCATTTCACTCAGATCGCGCAGGCCGAAGTATTCGAGAAATTTCTGGGTGGTGCGAAACATCATGGGCTTGCCCGGAACGTTCTTGCGACCTGCGGGGCAAATGATTTTCTTCTCCAGAAGCGTTCGGACGACGCCGCTGGAATCCACTCCTCGGATTTCATCGACCTCCGCCCGCGTCAACGGTTGCTTGTAGGCAATGATCGCGAGTGCGTCCAGTCCGGCCCGCGACAACTTGAAACTTTTATCCAGCTTCAATAGTTTGCGAATCCAGTCCGAATACTCGGACCGCGTGCACAATTGATACCCGTCGGCCACTTCAACGATTTGCAGGTTTCTGGATTGATAGTCCTCCTGCAGTTCTCTCAATACCGCTTTCAGGTCCTCTTTGCTGGACCGGCCCAGAAACGTCTGGTACAACAGATCCGCGCTTACCGGTTGATCGGAAGCCAGCAGAAGATTTTCGATGATGGGTTTTAGCTCGTCACGGTCCACAGTGAATCCTCGTTGTTTCGGGTCATTCTATCCTGTATGGAAAGCCACCGCAAAATTTAAATTAGAATCCTCAGGTTTTGAAATACTTGCTGAGGGTGAGGCCCTGGGAGTGGTAATGAGAGGCGATTTTCTTCCCGTAGACCCGTGTGGGTTTGTCGATGATGCGCTCAAACTTCAGGCGGCAGAACGTTTGCCCGTCTTCGATCATGAACGGCACGTCGTGCGGGCGGACTTCCATAACGGCGCGGGTGCCCTGCCCTTTGATCGCAGAAGTGCCCTGCCAGCCAAATCCGGGATCGAAAAATCCGGCATAATGGGTCCGCAACTCGCCGCTGTTCGGTTCGTAGGCGATCATCTCCCCCACCAAATCCGGCCAAATACAAATCTTTTCCTTCGACATCATGATGTAAAAACTTTCCGGCTCCAGTATCAGCCGGTTCTTTGAGCCGGTCAGGCGAACCGGCTCCCAGAAATCCTCTGGCTTGTAATGATTTGTTTTCGAGAGATCAATCACACTGCTGTTGGTCTTGGCCTTGTACGCAACAATGGGGTTTTTCCCCCGCCCGGCCAAATCCACGCTGATGAACAGTCCGCCGTCGACCTTCACCTTCTCCGGCTTAATGGGAGACCCCTTGATATCGTAGAGGATCGGTTTTTTCCGGATCAGGCTTTTCAGCTTCGTGTCGGGAATTCCCGGATCGCCTTGAAGCAGGCGCAGTTGGTTGAGGGTAATGCCCTCCTGCACCCGCACCGGAAAAGACCGGGAAATCACTTCCAGATAAAGCTTTCCCTTGTAGCCGGGGGTGATTTCATCGAACCGGTGACCATGGTCGATGATCACCCGCGTGAACATATCCAGCCGCCCGGTGGAGCTTTTCGGGTTGGTGACACCGTAGACGGTGGACGGCAGATCCAATTCCTCTAATAGCGGAATCAGGTAAATGGCCCCTTTTTCAAGAATACCGCCGTCCCGGAGGTCCACCTCATAAAGCTGGATATCCTTCAATTTGGTCTCTACCGTTTCGTTCTCCGGAAGAAAACTGCTCTGGACCCGGTACGCCTTCGCTCCCAGCCGCAAATCCAGGCTGACCGGCTGAATCTGAGAATCCCACAGCGTGCTGGCGGTTTGAATAATACCCTGATGACAACCCAGCTCGATCCAATGGTCCGACAGGTATCCGGATTTTCCCTTGAGATGGCTCTGAAGCGATTTTTTGACAAGCGATTTAGCGGTTAATTTTTTCATGAAATGCTTGAAGGTTTCGTCCGGTTTTCATCTTTCGGGAACCGAGGATGCTCCGGAGCGGGGCCAAAGATCAGGAAGGGCTTAAAAATCCAATTGACAGGCCATTTAGAGGTATGATTAAATCCTAATACTCTTAACTTTGCAAGCCTAGATTTGTGGATTTTTCGGGACTTCAGATGCCTTTATACGAATATTATTGTGAAGATTGCCGGAAGGATTTCACGCTTCTGCAATCGGCCTCGGTTAATAAAGAAGAAACTGTATGTTCAGAATGCAGTTCTTCCAATGTACGTGCTCAAATGTCCTCTTTTTCTTCCAAAATACCACCGAGGACGACCCCCAGCACCGTGAAAGCGGGACCGGTTACGGCCGACGAGTTGCCCAATAAAAATGTATTGAATCTTCCGATACCCAAACACGTGTCTGAATACCACGATTAAGAACCCAAACCCATGCAACGGGTTCAGAGCCAAACCATTATTTTATAAGGCTCTGTTTCGACAAGGCTTACATGAGCAAGAACAAAATCCGCCATACCGAGCACGTATCCAAATCCATTCCCGTCATCAAACCCCTGCTCGTCCTCCTCCTGATAGGAGGGATAATCTGGGGTCTGGTTGCCCTGTTCCAGCCTTCGAGCGATATGGTCCCCTACAAAAAATACAAAAAGACGGATGTCAGCGTCGCCGTGCCGGAAGATACTGCGCCGAAAAACCAACCCAAACCGGCTTCGCCCACCGAGGAACCGGAGCCCTTCGAACAGCTGGCGCAAAACGATCCGGATAAAAACGCCTTGGATTTCACGAAGGCGGTTTCTGACCCAACGGTCCCGCAAACAAATCCTCCGATCGATCTTCCACGGGAAACGCTGGAGTATATTTCCAAAGGGATGGACCTGGCGGAAAACGGAAAATACGAGCGGGCCGAACTGGAGTTTGAAAAAGCCGCCGATCTCAGTCCCAACTCCCCGGAGGTATTTTCCATCTGGGGCGCGGCTCTGCGCATGCAGAAAAAATTCAAGGGAGCCAACCGGCGTTTCGGCCGGGCTTACGAACTGGCGCCGGAAGATGAAGAAATCGTGTTTAACTGGGGCATGTCCCGGCTATTCGAAAAGAACGCCGATGGCGCCATCGACCTGTTCCAGAAAACCATCAAGCTCAATCCGAAGCATTACCTGGCCTACAACTACCTGGGAAAAAGCTACGGCCTGAAAAAAGACTACCGTAACGAAGAAGCCAACTATCTGAAAGCGGTGGAGATCAAGGAAGATTTCGCACAGGGGCATTTTAATCTCGGCATCGCACGCAGCCTGCAAAAGAATTTTGAGGGCGCGGCACCGCATTTCACGCGGGCCATCGAGCTCGACAAGCAATACGAAAAACCGTTCGTGGTGCAGTTTCTGACCGCGATGGGTTTGAAAAAGAAGGGCATTGGTCCGCAGGAAGCCAAACTCAAACCTTCTCCTAAAAAAGGCGATGGCAAAGAATCTTTCAAAACAACGGAAGAAACCGCTAAGAAGGCCGAGGGGTCCGATCATAAGATGGAAGAAGGGTCGGATTCCAAAGTCGTCAAACCCATCACCAACCTGAAAGGCAAGATCACCATCAACAGTCTACCGGCAGACGGCCGTGGGGTGGTGATTCTCGAAACCAAGAGCAAGCTCAAGGTTCCAAAACAATCGGCGAAGGCCATCCAGATTTTTCAAAGAGAACTGCAGTTCCAACCGGCCCATTCGGTAGTGATGATCGGGTCCACGGTCACCTTCGTCAATGACGACCGGGAGGTGCACAACATTTACTCCAAGTCTTCAGGCAACCAATTCAACCTGGGTGCCATGGCCGCCGGGGCCTCCAGGGAAATCAGACTGGAAACACCGGGACCGGTCATTCTGCGATGCAACCTGCATAAAGATATGATAGGCACGGTGTTTGTAGTACCCAACGGGTATTACGCTCTGCCCAACGCCAACGGTGAATATCAATTTGATGGCGTGAAAAGTCAGGAATACATTCTCGAGTTTTGGCATCCCCAACTGTACCCGGAAGATGTGGCGAAAAACATCAAAAGCATCAAGCTGACAGGGAAAGACGAGAACATCGATTTTAAAATCGCTTCCGCTTCCAAACCAGGAGAAATACACGATCTGGTCGACGCCACCGACTACAACGTGGTGGTCGATAATATCGAGCATGAAATGCTCCAAGCCATCAAGGACTGGGGCGCCGGCAAGAAATTCATGCCGCGCAAGCGCATGCTCAAGGCCATCACTCATTATTACGACGGCGAAGGCCTGAAAGGGGCCATCGCCAAAAGTTTCAGCGAAAAGCGCAGCCTGAAACTGGAACAGGCCATGGATGAAATTCGCAAACAAGTCTCGGGTATTGGGGTCACTGAAAAAATTACGACAGCCTCTTTGAAATTCAAAGCCGATCGCGTCCTGGCCCAATTACGGAACAACGTCAAAGAGCTGGAACAACGGCTGAATCCCAAGCCCTAGCTGTCCTTCCGGCAGAGACATATTTCCTCTGAAAATGAAAACCCTTTATATATTTCCACTCTTTAAGGAGAGTTTTGCATATGTCGTTCCCCTCCTTTAAAGGAGGGGGTATAAAAATGGGTCCAGCGTCACGCTGGCCGGCGGTTTGATTTTACCCTTCTATAGTGATATTTTGTGCTTATGAGCCTGCGCCTGTACAACACCCTGACCGGACAAAAAGAGGAATTCACCCCACTCACACCGGGCAAGGTCGGCATGTACGTGTGCGGCGTCACCGTTTACGATTACTGCCACGTCGGTCACGCCCGCGCCGCTATCGTGTTCGACACCGTGTACCGCTACCTCCAGCACCTCGGCTACGAGGTGAACTACGTCCGTAACTTCACCGACATCGACGACAAAATCATCAAACGCGCCAACGAGGAAAAAATCGGCTGGCAGGAGGTGACGAAAAAATTCATCCAGGCGTTTCACGAAGACATGGGGCAATTGAACATTGCCATCCCAACCACCGAACCCAAGGCCACGGACCACATAGACGGCATGCTCGTCATGGTATCTGCGCTCATCGATCGGGACAAGGCCTACGAAGCGGAAGGCGACGTTTACTTCTCGATCAAAAACTTTCCGGAATACGGCAAACTATCGGGCCGAAATATTGACGACCTGATGGTGGGCGCGCGCGTTGAACCCGGTGAACACAAACACGATCCGTTGGACTTCGCGCTCTGGAAAAAAAGCAAACCCGGCGAGCCCTCGTGGGACAGCCCGTGGGGACCCGGTCGACCTGGCTGGCACATCGAATGCTCGGCCATGGGGCGGCATTTTCTGGGAGAACGGTTCGACATACACGGCGGTGGTAAAGACCTGGTTTTTCCGCACCACGAAAACGAAATCGCCCAGTCCCAGGGTTGCTCCGGCACACCGCCGGTCAAGTACTGGCTTCACAATGGATTTGTCAATATCAATGAAGAAAAAATGTCGAAATCGCTCGGCAACTTTTTCACCATCCGCGAAATCCTGAAACGGTATCACCCGGAAGTTCTGCGTCTGTTCCTGCTGAGCCACCATTACCGCGGACCCATCGATTTTGCCGATCAGTACCTCAATGACGCGGAAAAGACGTTGGACCGGTTCTACGAATTTTTCGCCGCGGCACAGGAAAAACGGGGCGAGTTGAAGGTGACATCGATCACCGATGCGAACGATGGCATTAGGTCGCAACCGTTCATCCAGAAAATTGAAGAGGCCATGAACGACGATTTCAATACCGCCGTCGCACTGGCGCACATGAACGAGGAACTGCGCAATTTGAACAAGGCGATGACTCATCTGCAAAAGAAAAACGGCAACTGGGCCGATTTTGATACCGCCGCCGCAACATTGAAGTACGCCTGCCAACTGCTGGGTTTTTTGTACCACGAGCCGAAGGATTATAAGTCCCGCGTGCTGGAAACCAAAAAAGAAACGCTGGGACTGAATGTCGTTCAAATCGAGGCGTTGATCGCACAACGCAAAGCCGCCCGCGAGACCAAGGACTGGGCTAAGGCGGACGAGTGCCGCGACGCGTTGACGGCCTTGGGCGTGGTGCTGGAAGACAACGCCGGGGGAACCGTCTGGAAAGTTAAATGAGAACCGAAGAACACACCTTTACGGATCGCTATCTGAAGTTCACCCAACTCTACACCCGCACCCATGTGGAAGAGGAGTCGGAAGAACGCGTCCCGGAAAAAGTCATCCGGTGCGTGTGGAACGACCAGTTGATCAAAACCGATGAGCTTAAAACCACCGACGGCCGACCGTTGGAAATTATCTTTCCCGGCTACTGGAATTTCGGGAGCGGGCCGGATTTCAAAAGCGCCGCCATTCGCATCGACGGCCAACTGCACGAAGGTGACGTCGAGTTGCACGTCTACGGTTGCGACTGGAAAGCGCACGGTCATTCGGAAAACAACGAATACGACAACGTCATCCTGCACGTATTCATGTGGAAAGGCCGGGGCCGCAAACCGATGGCTGAGGCACAGGCAAAAACCAAAAATCTGTCGCGCCCCCACATCCACGAGTTGGAGCTCAAGGATTATCTGAAGCAGGGCATCCTGCAACTGAACGAGCAGTTGGATTTCGACAGCTATCCCCTGCTCAACCAGTTTAATTTTGGCCTGTGCCACCGCCCGCTAGCCCGCCTGACGCAGGAAAAATTTGCCGCTCTTTTAAAGAGCGCCGGCGATGCGCGCGTCCAGACCAAGATGGACCGATTCCACGACCGTATCATCACCAAGGGATACGAGCAGACTTTTTACGAAGGCGTGGCGGAAGCCATGGGCTACCCCAGCAATAAGCAACCCTTCCGCACTCTGGCGGAAAATGTGCCTCTGGAAGAGATCCAGCAACGCGTCCCAAAGCAATCTTCCTACGAGGACAAAATAAAACTTATCCAAGCCTTGCTGTTCGGCGTCTCCGGTCTCATCGATTTTGCGGATCTGCCAAAATGTTCATCCGCCAAAGACCGAGCTTATTTTTCGGATTTGCAAACAATCTGGAAGAAACACCAGAAAAAGTTCACAGGCCATCTAATTAACCGGAAAGAATGGAAGTTCGGCAAAATGCGGCCGGCCAATTTCCCCTACCGCCGGGTCGCCGCCCTCAGCCACCTGATCGCCCGGCATTGGGATACCGGACTGTTCGCCGACACTTTGGAATGCCTGCAATCGTCCCTTCCC
>QIDN01000142.1 GCA_003229345.1 Nitrospirota bacterium
ACCGATCCTGGCACCAACTACACCACCACCGTCACCTACGACGCGCTGGGCCTGCTGGACAAGGACACGGGAGCGGATAACGGCTTCCTGCAAACCGTGCGTACAGAAGATGCGGACTTCACCACCGTCTCCGCCGCCACAGCCCGTGCCGACCTGACCATAAAGAAGAACACGGGAAATAGAATCCACCATAAATGAACCAGAGAAGAGCAAGAAGGGAGGAGCAAAGGGACGGAAACGGGAGCCGAAGATAAGCCGGACCCGATGAAACACAGGCACGGCTATCCCAAAACCACAGTCCCACCCCGACACCATCAGTTCAACGAGGGTTTCCAGACGGTATCAAGCGTGCAGTGTATTGAGCGCGGATTCAATCCGGTCCATTCCTTCTTGAATGTTTTCCATGGAGGTGGCGAAGGACAGGCGCAGGTTGTGGTCCGCGCCGAAGGCGATGCCGGGCACCAGAGCGACTTTGGCTTCCTCGATTAAAAACTCTGCGACATCGAGAGACTCTTTTATGGTTTTGCCATTCCACTGCTTACCGAACACTCCGGAAAAATCCGGGAACGTGTAAAAAGAGCCGATGGGTTTATAGCAGGAGACACCCTCTATTTTGGCGTAACGGTCCATTAAATAATCCCGCCGCTTTTTAAACTCCGTTACCATCTTTTGGATTTCCACTGGAGACTGCTTGCCGGTCAAAGCTTCCACACATGCGGCCTGCGCAATGGATGTGGGATTGGAAGTGGACTGTCCCTGTAGTTTGGTTACAGCGGCGGCGATGTCCGTTTCCGCCGCCAGGTAACCGATGCGCCAACCCGTCATCGCAAAACATTTGGACGCGCCATTGATGACGACGGTGTTGCGTTTCATTTCTTCGCTGAAGGACGCGATGCTGACATGTTCGAAACCATCGAACACGATCTTTTCGTAAATCTCGTCAGAGATCACCATCAGTTTATTTTTTAAAGCCACTTCCGCAAGCGCTTCCAGTTCTTTTTTAGTGTAGGCCGAACCGGTGGGATTGGACGGACTGTTCAACACCAGCGCGCGCGTTTTTTTTGTGATGGCTTGTTGCAGTTGTTCCGCTGTGATTTTAAATCCCGACGATTGATCCGTATTCACGATCACGGGTGTGGCGTTGGCCAGTATCACCATGTCCGGATACGACACCCAATACGGAGCGGGGATGATGATTTCGTCGCCTGCATCCCAAAGTACTTGCGCGAGATTATAAAAGGAATGTTTCGCGCCACAGGAAACCACAATCTGTTTACGGTCATAAGCCAGTCCATTATCGCGATCGAACTTTTTGATGATGGCATCTTTGAGCGCATGAGTGCCGCTGACGAGGGTGTAATGCGTTTCATTATTTTGGATCGCTTCGATCGCCGCCTGCTTGATGTTTTCCGGAGTGGCAAAGTCGGGCTCACCGGCGCCAAATCCGATCACATCAATTCCCTGCTCTCTTAAAGCTTGGGCCTTGGCAGAAATGGCAAGCGTCATGGACGGCTGGATATTTTGAATTCTTTGCGCGAACTTCATGAGGAGATTTTAGAAATACCTTCCTGGACACACTTGGGAACCATTTTACTGACGTCGCCTCCGTGCCTGGCGATCTCTTTTACAAAACTGGAACTGAGAAACGAGTACTCCTGACTGGGAATCATAAAGACGGTTTCCAGATTGTTATTGAGGTTGCGGTTCATCAGTCCCATTTGCAGTTCATATTCAAAATCGGAAACAGCCCGCAATCCTTTAATAATAATGTTGGCCTTATGCAACCCGGCGAAATCGGTTAAGAGCGTATCAAAAGGTAACACCTCAATCCCTTTCAGGTCTTGGACGGATTGCTTGATAAACCTCACCCGGTCATCACTGTTAAATAAAGGGTTCTTTTTGGGATTCAACGCAACAGCGACGACAAGCCGGTCGCACAGACTCAGGGCACGCCGCATGATGTCCAAGTGGCCGAAGGTGATGGGATCAAAAGTTCCCGGATAAATGGCTGTTCTTTTAGTATTCATAGCATTTTTAAAGAGGGGGATTATAACTTCAAATGGGGAGCCGCGAAAGGCCCAAAAAGCAGATTTTCGAGGTTTTCTGAGCCTTTTTAAAAAAACTACATTAAAAGATAAGAAATATTACTCCTCACGGGGGTAATTTGGGGTTAATTTGAAGAATATTTCACAAAAAATGGGAATCTACCTCGAAATAGTCACCATTTTTAGGGTATTTTTGATTTTATTTTGAATAATTCTACATAACTTCGGTCCCTCAACCTGCGAAAATTGCTGTTTTTGGAAAGTGCCGGATTTCGCTGATATTAAGCCTCAAGTCCTTTTTATATATGAGTTTCCGTTCATCCTTGAGGTATCGGCAAATACCTTGTTTTGCCATTTGTTCAAATAAATTAAAAAAAGTGGGAATATCTCCAAAAATTGTTGAAAATGCAAGACTTATGGTGTACATTTACATCCACTAAATTGGGTGTTAAGCAATTTTCAGGAGGGTGGATTTTTAGTTCTTTTTGATGTCTCAAATACTCCCAAAAAAATTGATTTTCCCCGTCGAAAAAGGGTTTGACAAGGTTTTCTGATTCACGTATAAGAGGGGCAACTAGGATACCCCAGAAGCCAAATTGAACAAGAAATGGATTCCAAAATCTGTGTTTTTAAATTGCTCGAAAAATTTTGGAAAAAGTTTTTGTTCTGTCGTATTCCTGTTTCGAGTTTTTAAATAAGCTTGAAACGGGTGACGGGTTTTTTGGTTTCGGGTGAAAATAAAAAAGTTTTATGAGTTGTTTGTTTATCCAGGGTGAACCCTTGGACATGATTTGATCTTTGTTAAATATTATTAATCGTTCGCAATTTAAAAAAAAATTCGAAAGGAGGAGTTTTGAGGGGTCCCATTTTTTAGGGGATCAATTAGGCAATTTCTTAAGTAGATGTTTCGGTTTAAAACCCACTTTAACCTAAGGGAGGTTTTATTTTATGCGTTTAAATCGAAGGAAATTCTTACAGGTAAGTGCTGGTGTAGCTTCGGCTATGGCGCTTTCAAGTAAGAGAGTCGGTGCTCAGTTAAAGCCCGTAGTTAAGGTAGGCAATCCTCTGGATTCCTATCCCGATCGTCGTTGGGAAGAAGTTTACCGCGACCAATATAAGTATGAACGTTCCTTTACGTATTGTTGTTCCCCGAATGACACCCATCAGTGTCGTGTTCGGGGATTTGTGCGTAATGGCATCCTGATGCGCATCGAGCAGAACTATGACCATCATAAGGTCAAAGATCTGTACGGTAACCAAGCGGACGCCGCCTGGAACCCACGCATGTGTCTGCGCGGTATGACATTCCCGCGTCGTGCATACGGTCCTTACCGGAACAAATATCCGATGATTCGCGTTGGCTGGAAACAGTGGGCGGATGACGGGTTCCCGTATCTGGATAAAGAGAACCGTGAAAAGTATAAGTTTACCAGCCGGGGAACGGACGAATTCGTTCGTATGACCTGGGATCAGACCTTCACCTATTTGGCAAAGGGTCATGTTGCCGTAGCGAAAGCTTACAGTGGCGCCCGTGGTGCTCAGCGCTTGAAAAACGAAGGCTACCAGCCTGAGATGATCGAAGCGATGGGTGGATCCGGCCCCCGTACTTTTAAGTATCGTGGTGGTATGGGTCTGTTGGGCGTTGTCGGTAAGTATGGTATTTACCGCCTCGCCAACATGGTTGGTTTGCTGGATGCGATCATTCGTGGTCGTGGACCCGGTCAGGTATTGGGTGGACGCGCATGGTCCAACTACACCTGGCATGGTGACCAGGCTCCGGGACATTCCTGGACGCATGGTATGCAAACTTCTGATATCGACTTCGCGGATCATCGTTATGCGAAGTTGACCATTCAGTGGGGTAAAAACCTCATTGAAAACAAAATGCCGGAAGCTCACTGGTACACGGAAATCATGGAACGCGGTGGCACACTCGTTACCGTATGTCCTGAGTACAATCCGCCTTCAACGAAAGCGGACTACTGGATTCCCTGTCGTGCTGGTCTGTCGGACATTTCCATATTCCTCGGCGCAGCTAAGATCATCATGGATGAAGGTCTGGTTGATGTGCCTTACGTCAAGGAATATACCGATATGCCGCTTCTGGTTAGAACCGACACTCTAGCCCGTCTGCATCCGGATGATTACATTCCGGGTTACAAAGCTCAGGCGCTTCCGAAAGACGGCTTCACCACCAAGTGGATGAAGAACTTCAATCGTAGCAAAATGCCTGACTTTACAGTATGGGATACCAACACTAACAAGCCCGTTGCGATCACTCGCGAAGACATCGGCGCCAAGATGCTGAAGAAGAAAATTGATCCAGCTCTGGACGGTGTATTTGACATCAAGTTGGTGAGTGGTAAGACCATCACGGTCATGCCTTTGTACGAAATGTACAAAATTCACCTGAAAGACTATGACCTGGATACGGTTAACCAGATCAGTCATGCTCCGAAGGACTTGGTGGTTCGTGTTGCTCGCGATATAGGTACCATTAAACCGGTTGAAATTCACTACGGTGAAGGTATCTGTCATTACTTCCATGCAACCATGCACAACCGTGCATCGTATGTTCCTCTCATGTTGACGGGTAACGTTGGGCCGAAAGGTTCGGGTTCTCACACTTGGGCGGGCAACTACAAAGCTGGAAACTACCAGGGATCTCATTGGTCCGGACCTGGTTTCGCGGCGATGGTTGCGGAAGATCCCTTTAACGTTATCCTTGACCCAGCCAAGAACGTTGACTGGAAAAATGTTAAGGGTTATCTGAAGGGCGAGGAAGTCAGCTACTGGGCGCATCGTGATAAGGCTTTGATCGTTAATACCCCTCGGTATGGACGAAAAGTTTTCACGGGTCGTACCCATATGCCGACTCCGACCAAGTTGATGTGGTTTGTTAACGTTAACGTTATCAATAATGCGAAGTGGTTCTACGAGCTGGTGTTCAACACGAACAACAACGTAGACATGATCGTTGCTCAGGATATCGAGTTCACAGGTTCTTGTGAGTATTCCGATATCGTTCTCGCCCCGAACTCTTGGGCGGAATTCGAGAGTTATGAAATCACTTCCGCATGTTCCAATCCGTTCCACCAGATTTGGGGTGGTACCGGTATTAAACCCATCTTTGACACGATCGACGATAACCTGATTCATCGGGAATTCGCCAAGAGAATGTCTCAGGTGACCGGTGACAAACGGTTTGCGGACTACTTCAAGGTGTACGAAGGTGCAGCTCCCAACCGAACGAAGGCGATGATTCGCCGGTTGTTCACGACGTCGACCACTGGTATGGGTTACAACATCGACGACATCATCAACGGTAAGTATGGTGAGCCGGGATGTTGTCTGATGCTGTTCAGAACCTATCCGCGGTCTCCGTTCTGGGAAATGTACACAGAGTCCAAGCCTTACTACACCCCGAACGGTCGTATCCAGTTCTATAACGATGAGCCGGAAGCGATTGAATACGGTGAAAACTTCATCGTTCACAGAGAAGGCCCAGAAGCAACGCCTTACCTGCCGAACGTTATTGTATCCACCAACCCCTATATCCGACCTGACGATTACGGTATTCCGGAAGAAGAGCAAGATCCGGATC
>QIDN01000418.1 GCA_003229345.1 Nitrospirota bacterium
AAGCAGGCCGGGGAAGTGGTGGGCGCGATTTTCCCGAAATATTACGGCATCGGTTACATCTGCAGTGTGCTCGCCGCCGCCACGCTGATGCTGAGCCCTCGCGGGATGGAAGGTCCGCCTCTCATATTTCTCACCGTCATGGCGGCCTGTACGTTTTATGCGGGTCTGATCATCAACCCGCAGGCGCGTATATTAAAGCAACAGATGCAGGAGCAACCGGAAAACCGCGAAGCCCTGGAACCGCAATTCCGATCCCTGCATGGATGGTCGGTTTGTCTCAACGCCACCGTATTGATCTTCGGGCTGGGCCTGCTGTGGACCACCGCCATGCGCATCGTGTAACCCCCCACAAGCTCTGCGGATGAATACGGCTTACCAGAGCGGAAGATGAAAATCCTGTTCCGGTTTGGGTGCAGGCTCCGGCTCCACTTCCTGAGGCAAGGTGTTTTGAGCCATTATCTTGGGTTGAGGTTCAAAGCCGTACTTGGGATCATCCGTCCAACCCATCCATTCTGATGTGTCGTAGTCAGGCTTTTCCGGCGGTGCAATCTGGTTCATATATTTGATGAACTGCCGGGATGATTCGGGAACGTTTTTAACTTTGCCCCCAATCATGATTTCTTCCGGTGTCAGTTCTGCATTGTAATGTGCCTCGTTGTAGCCCACATTTGCCTTGATTATGGTTCCTTTCAGAGACACTCCACCGAAAATACCTTTACTGCGGGAATACGAATACATGTCACCCTGTAATAAAATATCGACACCCATCTCAGCGTAGCGGCCTACCGGACCGGCTGCGACAGCAATATCTCCGCCCAGGGTGAAGTTGTTGTTCAGAAGGCCCTTGATCCCCTTCTCGGTCGTGACAATTAAAATCAGGTCCACCGACTGAGCCCCGAATTGAAAACCAAAACTGCCGCCCAGAGTGGTAATGAACGCCGGCGTTCCCCAATCACCGGTCTTGGAATCCCTGACCGTTGCAACTCCCCTACCGTACCGGGCACCGATAAGAAATCCCCCTTTGAGCATGCCGGGAAATATGATGACCGCTTGCGCCCTGGACATGAGACCGGAAGGAATCTCCAAATCCGGCGTGCTCATAATTTCTTCCACCACGAACCTGGCGTCCTTCAACAATTCCTGTTGAGAGGTTTCATCGGCGCCATAGGCATTGGAAGTAAAGAGAAATGCCAACACCAGAAAGGATGAGAGGATTTTCATGGGTGAGACTCCTTCGAGTGAAAAGGTTTGGGGTGGGTATTAACACATTGATTATATGAGGCTTATTTCACTGAAAAACACTGCAATAATCTTACAATTTTGAAAAAGTAAATTCAATCGATAAATCCTCTTTTTGTTAATCTAACCCCAATAACTTCAGTACTTTAAATAGGGTGCCCGGAGCCATCAACAGGAAAAGCCTGTTCAGCGGAATCGGCAACTCTTCACGGTTCCCGTTGCGAAGAACATCCATAACTAACAATAATTTTTCATCCATGGGGTCCGCGAGTTAAATATATCTTTACGCACTCCTTATTCCCACATACCATGCGAGGCTATGGATGTTGCGGCAATCAAAGCCTATTTCGATACCGGAGGGGTGCTTTCTCAAAAACTGGGTTCCTTCGAGTTTCGTCCCCAGCAGTTGGAAATGGCCCAGGCAGTGGCCGCTTCTCTGGAGGAGGGCCACCACCTGATGGTCGAAGCGGGCACCGGGACCGGCAAAAGCCTGGCCTATCTCATCCCAGCGGTCTTGTGGGCTCTGCAAAATGAAACCCGCGTCATCGTGTCCACCTACACCAAAACCCTGCAGGAACAGATTGTGAATCAGGACATTCCCTTTCTGCGCGACGTGCTGGGGCTACCGTTCAAATACTCACTGTGTCTGGGAAGCGAAAATTACCTGTCCCTGCGGCGGATGAAACGAGCCAGCCAAACCCACCTGTTCGGCAATGTAGAAGAGGACGAACAACTGAACGAAATTTTTCATTGGGCCGGCCGGACGGAATCCGGTTTCCGCAACGATCTGCCGTTCGAGCCCGCACCTTCCGTCTGGGAGGAAGTCGGGCGGCAGAAAGATTTGTGCATGGGTAAACAGTGCGAAACCTTCAATTCGTGCTTTTATTTTAAAGAACGGCGCAAATGGTTCGGGGCGCATCTACTCATCGTGAACCATCACCTGTTCTTTGCCAATGTGGCGAACAGCGGCGCGGTGCTTCCCCGGTACGACGCGGTTATATTCGACGAAGCGCAAAATCTGGAAGAGGCCGCCACTTCATTTCTGGGACTGGATATTTCCAACTCCAGCTTGTTCTATTTTCTCGATCGCCTTTACAATGCCAAAACGAAACGCGGCACTCTGACTCGTTTGCGCGATGATCTAACTATCGAAATCCAACAGAGGGTGAGCAAGGCCCGGATCGCGGTGGAGGGATTTTTTGCAAACCTGTTCGACGAATTCGGACGGAAGGAACGCACTCTGCGATTTTACAGTCCGCCCACTTTAAACAACACGCTGTTCATTCCTTTACAGGATTTGCACGAAGCGTTGAAATCTCTCGAACACCGCGTAACCTCGGAAGAAGAACAACTGGAGGTCTCTGCGGCGGCCACCCGCGTGTTTGAATTCAACAACACCATCTCCGCCCTCCTGAACCAGAATATGAAGGGGTATGTCTACTGGCTGGAGGTGACGCCTAAAAAACGGTTCACCCGCGCCACCCTGCGGGGGATGCCCATCAACATCAATGAGGAGCTACACGAACAGGTGTTCTCCAAAATTGACCGGGCGGTTCTGACCTCTGCCACCTTGACCACCAACCGCAGTTTTGACTATATTAAAGAACGCCTCGGTTGCACGCCGAAAGAAGAATCAACGCTGGATTCGCCCTTCGATTATGCCAGCCAGGCTCTGCTGTATCTGCCGCCGGACATGCCGGAGCCGGGAGAGGATGTGGCCCAATACGTTTCCGCACTGGCCGACCGGACGTTGGCACTGATCCAAGCCACCGGAGGGAAAACGTTTGTTCTATTCACCAGTTACGACATCCTCAACCGCATGTATCAGATGCTCGATCCCAAGCTCCACCAGTACCAGATACTGAAGCAGGGCGACCTGCCGCCCAGCCGGATGATCCAGCGCTTCAAGGAAAAACCTTCGGTCATCTTCGGCACCAATTCGTTCTGGCAGGGAGTGGATATTCCCGGCGACGCGCTGTCGAGCGTTATCATCACCAAATTGCCGTTCGACGTTCCGACCGAGCCGCTGACGGAAGCGCGCATTGAGGATATGAAAAAGCGCTCGATCAATCCCTTCAGGCATTACCAGATACCGAGGGCGATCATTCAACTGCGCCAGGGATTCGGCCGGCTGATTCGCAAGCGTACCGACAAGGGAGTGGTGGCGATTCTCGATTCGCGCCTGACCCAACGCAGCTACGGCAAGCAGTTTTTAAAATCACTTCCCGAATGCGCACAAACGCAAAACCTGGAGGATGTGAAAAAATTTCTTTCCAATCGAACGGGTGTGCCTAAGGTATGAAGATTAGAGCAGCAAGATGATCGTTTGAATTGGGATAAGGGTTACGCGTTGGCAGATTTGGCGGCCTTGCCGGACGGGGCGGGGGCACTGTCATCGGTAGGCATGACGATTTCCTTTTCAGCCTCTTCCGGCTTCTCTTTCGACTGCTCTGAAACAGGCATCAGGTTTTTAAACCATTTGGATTCACGCACCGAGGCAAACAGGGTTTCCTCACTGAGGACACCTGCTTCAGGGAGAACATTGTGTTCCTGGCACCGTTCCAGCCATTGACGGCAGCCTGTTTCGTTCGCCAATTGGGCTTGGAGTCTCGCCATGTTATAACACCCGGCACCGGGTTGGTATTCTTCGGCTTTTTGAAGTACCCCTTTCGCTTCGGCCAACAGAGGATGTGCATCGATACCCCGCTTGTTTTTGGCCTGGGTAATCAAGGCTTCTCCCATCATATTGAGCGCTTCCGGATTGTTCTCCTTAATCTCAATGGCGGCTTGAAAGGAATTAACCGCTTTATTCAGCAAGGGATCTGCCTTGTCCGGATTTCCATTTTTGGCCCGTTTTAACAGAATCGAACCAAAATTACTCAAGGCGGTGGCATCATTGGGATGAATTTTCAGAGCCTGCGCATATTTCTTCTCAGCCTGGTTGTACAGATCTTCTTCAGAGCCATCCGACTTGAGAGTTGCCAACCGAAATAAGGAATTCCCCCACAACATGATAGCCCGGCTGTAGTCCGGCTTGATCTTAAGAGCATCCTGATACTTCTCAATGGAAGCCTGAACCAGATTTTCTGATTCCTTGTCTTTTTTATTCATGGAAATAGAGTAATAGATTTCACCCACCTGGGAGAGAACTTTATAATTTTTGGGTTGCAGCTTGAGCAGATCATGGAAATGATCCACGGCTTTGGAATATAACGTCTCCGCATTGGAACCTTTATGTTGGTTCCCCAACTCAAAGTACACGCGGCCCAGGCGACTCTGGGTTTCAATACTTTTTGGGGTTCGCTGGAGGGCTTTTTTAAATTTTGACGCCGCGTCTTTGAGTAAACCGATAGCTTCGTCACCGGATTTTTTCATCGCCATATTGTATTGACCCACCCCCCATCGGTAATTCACGCGAGGCATATCCGGCTTGAGATTCAAAACTTCCTGGTATTTTTCGAACGCCTTGCTGAAGAATCGATCAGAAGTTGCATCATTTTTCAGTGTGGCGCGTTCCATCAAAACATCGGCCCACCCAAGCTGAGCCTCTGCCAGTGTGGAATCCAGTTGTACGGCTTGTTGGAATTTTTCTTCCGCCATCATTAGAAAACGATCAACATCTTCCCCCTTTTTGGTTTTGGAAAGAATAAAGAGCGCTTGTCCCATTTCCACCATGGCTTCCTTGCGATCCGGGTTGCCATGCAAGGCGATTTTAAACATTTCCACCGCTTGAGTGTATCGCTGTACGGCATCTGCGCCTTTCTTGCGGCGTCCTTGAGAAAGCATCACATGGCCGGCTCCGTAAGCGGACTCCGGATGATCGGGTTGGACGCGAAGACTCTCTTGAAATTGTTTTGTCGCAGACTCGTACAACTGATCCGATTCCGAATCGGTTTTGGTCGCGGCCAATTCTGTAAGCACCATTCCCAACTCGTGATTGGCTTCAAAAAAATCCGGATTCAATTCGATCGCCTGCTTGAATTGTTGGGCGGCCTGCTCTAACAAATCGGCAGTATTATTATCAGACTGTATTTTAGCCTGCTCGACCAACAACTGGCCCAACTTGAAATAAGTTTGAGGGGCATCCGGCCTGATCTGGAGGGCCATTTCAAAATGAGGCTGGGCCTCCTTTAATTTTTTCAGGGCTTTTGGACCGAACAGTTTTTGGGCTTCCTCGACAGCAGAGTCTCCTTCTACCTGGTAGGCCCAGTTCAAAAGATGTCCCAATTGAACAGAAGGCGTCTCTTCAAATTGCGGGTGTTGCTCAATAACTTTCTTCGGGTTGCCCGCGATCAAACCCGTGCGCGCCGCCTGAATGGCTTTCAACAATTCCGGATCATCCACCCCGCCTGCCGCTTCCTCATAGTCTCCTATATCGCGGCCCCGTTCCGGACCCTCATACT
>QIDN01000301.1 GCA_003229345.1 Nitrospirota bacterium
CATTTTGCTCATGATCCTACTTGCCAACCTGTGGGTACTCAAGAAAGAGTATTGGAACAAAAATTGGCTGTTCGGAATGTTGGTCCTCTCCCTGTTGGGCAGTTACCTGGTTCCAGTCCATTCCCTGCTCGGCATACCGGTTGCGGTACAATGGCTGGTGGGTGGGCTTAAGACCGCCTTGCCGTTGTTTTTCGCCAGCATGATTTTTGCTCTGATATTTAAATCCCGGCAACAGGCCGCTCTGGCCTTGGGTTATAATGTGATCGGTGCGGTATTCGGCGGCGTACTGGAATACAGCTCCATGGCTTTGGGAACCAAAAGCCTGTATTTACTATCCTTGATCATGTACCTTAGTGCCTATTATTTTTATTCGCGGGAAACTTCAATCCAGAGGGCCTGACATGCCGCTCACTTTGGAAGACGAGCTGGGGGATATTCTGCAAAAAGCCCGTGATGGGAAATCCTGGTCACAGAAAGACTTGGCGGAGGCGGCGGGCCTTAAACTGGATGAGGTTCGCCGTATGGAGCGGTACGAATGGACCCCTCCGGAGGAAATCATTACCCGGCTTGCGGGGGTGCTGGACCTGGATGGTCCTGCGCTTTCGGCCATCGCCCGCAACGCCTGGCATCCGAAGCCGCCAGTAGCCGATCCCGGCCTCGATCTGGTGTGCCTCAACGTGTTCATGGGGACCTATCCGGTAAAGTGTTATCTGCTCCGTTGCCCCGCTACGAATGAAACCGCTGTAGTGGATACCGGAGCGAACCCGGAGACCATTATCCAGAAAGCACGGGAGATGAAGGTGAAGCCTTCCAAAATTTTTCTGACCCATGCACACCCCGACCATGCCTGGGGACTGGACCTCCTGGTCAAAGAATTTAAATGTTCCACCTGGATCGACGCGCAGGAGCCGAGACCGGACGGGACCGATGATTTCCAGTTTGTAAAAGATGGTGAAACCATCGCATTGGGCGAGTTGAATGTGCAGGTGATTGCGACCCCCGGTCATACTCCCGGTGGCGTTTCCTACCAGATCAACCAGACGATCTTGTCCGGAGATACCATTTTCGCCGGGTCGATGGGGCGTGCCAATTCATCGTGGCCAGACCTCTATCGTTCCATCACACAGACGCTCTTTTCTTTTCCGGATGATACGGCTCTGCACCCCGGTCACGGGCCCGCTACCACCGTGGGCGAGGAGAAACAGCATAACCCTTTTTTCTGCGGTAAATCCTGACTTTTGCTCCCAAAGGCATAAAAATTCTCCTGATCTCTTGCAATTTTCTCTAGGCGAGACCATATTGGTGCTATGGATCCGGAAAAGGTCAATTACCACTACTGCGATGATCTGCTGACCTCGACTCTACCCGACATTAAAACCGTTTTAGTGTCCGGGGCCAGCGGTTATGTGGCGCGCCGCCTGGTGCCGGAATTGTTGTTTCGCGGCTACCGGGTTCGGTGTATGCTCCGCGAAAAAGGCATGCCGCAGGTATTAACTCACCCCAATCTGGAATACGTTTACGCCGATGCCCTGAACAAGGACCAATTACAGCTGGCGATGAAGGGGATCGATGTCGCTTATTATCTCATCCACAGCATGCGGATCGTGAATCGGAAGTTCCGTCAAACCGACAAGACCGCCGCTAAAAACTTTCGGGAAGCGGCGGAGGAACATGGAGTCAAAAAAATCATCTACCTCGGAGGGCTGGGCGAAACCAGCAAGATTGTGTCCCGCCATCTGCAAAGCCGGATCGAGGTGGGCACGATTTTATCCGAGGGGTCGATTCCGGTGATCCGTCTCAGGTGTGCCATCATCATTGGCACCGGCAGCTCTTCGTACGAACTCCTCAAATCGATGATCCAGCACACGCGCTGGATTCCTTTTCTGTCCGAGTTCAACTCCCGGTGTCAGCCGATCGCCATTCGCGATGTGATCAAGTATCTGGTCGGCGTATTGGAAATAGACGGATTGAAAACCCGGAAGTATCCTCTCGGCGGCCCGGAGGTGATGACTTATCAGGAAATGGTTAAACGGTTCGCCGGAATTTTAGACAAGCGCGTCCGGTTTTTCAACGTTTCCTGGGTTCCGATTCCGGTCACCCTGATGTGCCGCCTGTTTGCTTACTGGCTTCATTTGTTTATTTCGGTGCCGGTGAACATCACCTGTCTACTCCTTGAAAGTTTACGAACCGATGTGGTGTGCCCGGATGAATCGATTCGGGAGATTCTTCCGTTTGAAACGGTGGGCTTTGAAACTGCTGTACAGTGGGCGCTTCAGAAGGAGAAGAATTCCATGGTATATTCCCATTGGACCGATGTGCCACCGGAAAATATGGCCGATCTCCTGCCGCTTTGCGCATTTGAATCTTCGGATTTTATTGTCGAGGAACATTCGAAAGATATTCCGGTCCCGGCGGAAGCTGTATTCCGATCCGTTTGCCGGATCGGCGGGTCGCATGGCTGGGTGCATGCCAACCTGTTGTGGAAAATCCGCGGATTCATCGATAGCGTTCTGGGCGGCGTGGGTTTGAACCGGGGACGCCGGGACCCAAATGATCTTCGAGTCGGAGACTCGGTCGATTTCTGGCGTGTGGAAAACCTGACACCCAACCGGGAATTGCTTCTGCGGGCAGAGTTGATTTCCCCAGGATTATCCTGGCTTCAGTTCGCGATGCAGCCGATCGAAAACGGTCACACCCGCTTGACCCTCCGGGCGCATTTCATTCCCGACCCGGTGTGGGGCCATGTCTACTGGACCGTGTTGTCCAAGTTTCATACCTATATCTTTAGAGGAATGCTTGATTATTTTTTCAAGGAATCGGTTCAATCAGTAAAAACCGATGGTCTGAATACCGATACGGTTCCATCCAAAGCTTAGGTTGTTGGAATAAGGGGGGTATGCTATTCTCAAGCCTGTTTTACCCTTCTTTGGATTTCCTTTATGAAACAGTTTTCAACCGGGCTGGCTTTATTTCTAACCCTTTTGTCTGTAATGGGTTGCCCTCCTGCCTCGCAGTCTCAAAAAAAGATGAAGCCTTTGTTCCGGATCAATGCAGTGCTTGATACGGGGAAAGAGCCGTCATTTCTGGTTACGGATGATTTTGACATCGACGGCAATCTGGACTTGGTGGTCTTGAACAGCGGCGAGCATACGATGTCTGTGTACAAAGGTAAAGGAGACGGTTCCTTTAAGGACCAAGTGCAGTACAAAACCGGTGCAGATCCGATTTGCCTTGCTGTGGCAGACTTCAACAGTGATGGTTTCAAGGACATTGCAGAATTGAATTATCAGGACCAGGACATCCAGATATTTTTGAATACCGCCCGAGGGGGATTTAGAAATACCGGAAAAGTTATCAAGCCGGGCAAGATTCCGATCAATCTGATCGCCGGAGATTTCAACGAAGACGGTTACCCGGACCTTGCGGTCTCACTCCGTTTCCACAAGATCGCGATTTTGTTCGGTAAGGGAACGGGAGGGTTCAAGGACCCAGTGGCGATATCGGTCAAAGGTCAGCCGACCGGACTGGTGGTGGGTGATTATAACCATGACAAGCATGTTGACGTAGCGGTGGCTTTGGCAGGGTCTGGTCATGTGGGGGTGGAAATCCTGTGGGGTGACGGTAAGGGACAATTTGAGAAATCGAAAGTATTTAAAGGAGGGGGCCAGCCTCTCACCATTGCCAATGTGGATGCCAACAACGATGGGTTTATGGATCTGGTTACGTCCAGCAATTCCCTGCATGCGATGACCATGCTGATGAACAACAGGGATAAAACTTTTAAAACCCTGCAGGATTTTTCAGCGGGCGAGTTTCCCAAGTTTGTTGCCGCTGAAGATTTTACAGGCGACGGGATTGTCGATCTTGCAATTTCCAATTCGACTCATGATACGGTGTCAGTAACTTTGGGAAGGGGAGACGGCACGTTTGTTTATCCGCCCATCAAGCATTTTGTCGATGAATATCCTCAAGGATTGGTAGCCGGTGACTTCAATAAGGACGGAAGGATGGATATTGCGGTGTCGAACCGGGATAAAAATTTGTTAACCGTAATGTTGAAGAAAAATACCGCGCAACCCAGGCAATTCGTTCCCAAGCCCGCATCCTCTTGAGGGTTCCTGTTTTTAAATAGTTTCGTAAACCCTGAATAATTCCACAACTATAAGATGAGTGAACCAATAAAAGAAAACCCCGTGGAGGGGAAAGGTGGCTTTTTTCAAAGCCTCAAAAAGGGATTATCCAAAACCCGGAATTCCCTGGCCGGAGGAATCGATAATCTGGTCCACGGCAAGGCTACGCTCGGCCCGGAACTTGTGGATGAAATCGAAGAAGCGTTGCTGGTTGCCGATGTGGGGGTGAAGACCACGCAATTTATCGTTGACGAACTCAACCGGCAAATTGCAGAAGCCCGCATCCGCGATCGCGAAGGCATGCTCAACCATCTGCGTCAAATGATGGCTCAACTGCTCGACAAGAACCAGAAGCACTGGGATTATTCCGCCCATTCGCCTTTCGTGGTTCTCGTGATCGGCGTCAACGGTTCGGGCAAGACCACGACGATTGGTAAATTGGCGCAACGGTGGCACAACGAAGGCAAGAAGGTTTTGCTGGCGGCGGGAGATACTTTTCGGGCGGCCGCAATGGAGCAGTTGCAGATGTGGGCCGACCGCATCGGGATTCCCTGTATCAGGCAAGACAGCGGCGCGGACCCTTCGGCAGTGGCATTCGATGGGGTTCAGGCGGCGGTGGCGCGCAAGATGGATATCGTCATCGTCGATACTGCAGGACGGCTACAGACTAACCTGAACCTGATGGAAGAATTAAAAAAGGTGAAACGGGTGATCGGTAAGGTTTTACCCGGTGCGCCGCATGAAACCTTACTGGTGCTGGACGCGACCATCGGCCAGAACAGTATTTCGCAAGCCAAGCAATTCCACGAGGCGATGGATATCGATGGACTGGTGATGACCAAGCTGGATGGCACCAGCAGGGGCGGGGTGCTTCTCAATATTTCCCAGGAGATGAACTTGCCTGTCCGGTTTATCGGCATCGGAGAGAAGCCGGAGGACCTCCAGGAATTTCAGGCAGAAGATTTTGTCCGCGCTTTGTTTGAAGATTGAGAGACCTGTCCGTCAAAAATATAAATTGATGGAGAATAATCCCTGGTCCTTCTGGTCGAATCGCTGGTATTCCAATCGCAGGTCTACATTCTGGTGCGGGGAATAGCGTAATTTGGAGTCGTACCGAATATATTCCGAATTATCTCCCAGAGGAAACCGCTTGTACTCCGCTCCCAATTGCAGTCGCCAGTTCTCGCCGAAATCAATAAACATGCCTCCCGAAACACCGCCTCCAGCGCGATAATTGTCTTCCAAATAACCGGAGGTTTCCGCTTCCAACTCTGCCATGATGAACAGGATATACGGCGATTGGTGGCCAGGCTTGTAGGAATAGCCGTAACCGGCATTTCCCTTAAATGAGTTGCAGTAGTCGCAGTCGAAGTCGCGGATCGTGTCGAATCCCAGATTGAGTTTCCAGGAGGGCTTTTTAAAAATGGGTTCGTAGGGCGTCAGGGAGATGATATCCAGAAAACGAAACCGATCCAGACGGAACCGTTTCGATTCGTAATAGTAC
>QIDN01000117.1 GCA_003229345.1 Nitrospirota bacterium
GATATGAGGAAGGCCAGGAGAAAGGTTTTCAGGCAGGCGAACAGACGGTGAAGGAACATTTCGAATCTTCTTTGGAAGCTTTAAAAACTCTCATCGAGCAATTGTCGGAAGCCAGGGGGAAAGCCTATTCTCTGCTGGAACGCGAAATGGTGGAAATGATCACAACCCTCGCCCGGAAAGTGGTCCGCACGGAACTGAAAGGCAAGGAAAACAGCATCCGTGAAATCGTTCACATGGCGATCGAATCCGTACTGGACCGGGAATCGCTGGTCATCAAAATCCATCCGGACGACCACAAGGAGCTGGAGGACTACGGGCAGGAACTCATACAACTGTTCCATGAAATTAAAAACGTGGAGTTCCAATCCCATGCTTCCGTTGTGCGCGGAAATTGTGTCGTGGAATCGAATTTTGGTACCGTTGAAGCAGGTCTGGACCACCTTGACGAGCACATCGAAAGAATTTTACATCTGGCACCCCCTGCCCCGCCGCCCACGGCCCATCCAGATGAAACCAATGCACCTGAAGAACCGGAAGAACCCATTGAACTGACTCACATGGCTGGACCGGGAGAGGAAGATGCTCCAATGATAGATGCAGAGGCCTTTGACGATAACTTGGGCATTGGGTTCGATGACCCGGATGAACCGTTGGACCCGGACGCTGCAGATGATCCGGAATCTTCTTCCTGAGCAATAGTATGAGCGAAACCATCAATTTAAAAAAATACCAGTCCTTCGTGGACAATATTTCTTTCGTCAAAAAAAGAGGACGTGTCAACCGTGTAACGGGTTTGATCATCGAAGGCGACGGGCCCCCTGTGTCCGTGGGCAGTCTGTGCACCATCATTTCCAATCAAAGAAACAAAAAGATAGATGCTGAGGTGGTAGGTTTCCGCGACAATAAAATATTGTTGATGCCGCTGGGAGAAATGACTGGCATCGAACCGGGAAGTATCATCGAGTCGAAAGACGAATACCCGTTGATCAACGTCAGCGACGGTTTGCTGGGACGTATTCTAGACGGCAACGGCAATCCGCTCGACGGCAAAGGCCCCATTCCTATGGGACTCGATTACCCGATTTTCGGCACCCCGGTCAACCCGCTCGAAAAAAACCGGGTGCGAGAACCGCTGGACGTCGGCATACGCGCCATCAACGCCTTGCTGACCTGCGGCAAGGGACAACGTCTCGGAATCATGGCTGGCACGGGAATCGGCAAATCGATTTTGTTGGGCATGATCGCCCGCAATACTTCAGCGGATGTCAACGTAGTAGCACTGATCGGTGAACGGGGACGGGAAGTTAAAGAATTTATTGAAGAGAATCTAGGCAATGAAGGGTTAAAAAATTCGGTAGTGGTGGCCGCGGCTTCGGATCAACCGCCGCTGGTACGCCTCAGAGGCGCGTTCATCGCCCACACAATTGCCGAATATTTTCGCGACCGGGGCAAAGACGTCTTGCTGATGATGGATTCAGTAACCCGCTTCGCTCTGGCGCAGAGGGAAATTGGATTATCCGTCGGCGAACCCCCGACCACACGCGGGTTCACGCCTTCCGTATTTTCCCTACTTCCCAAGTTGATGGAACGCGCCGGTACTTCTTCCGGCAAAGGAACGATTACCGGGCTCTATACCGTTTTGGTGGAAGGGGACGATTTAACCGAACCCATTTCGGATTCGGTGCGGGCTATCCTGGACGGCCATATCGTTTTGTCGCGGCAACTGTCTTCGCACAATCATTACCCCGCTATAGACGTACTAGAGAGCATCAGCCGGTTGATGATCGACGTGGTTTCCAAAGAGCAAATCAATCTGGCCATGCAGTTCAAAGATATCCTCGCAACCTACCGCGAAGCGGAAGACCTGATCAACATCGGCGCTTATGCGCAGGGGAGCAATCCCAAAATCGACCTGGCCATTCAAAAATTTGAAGCGTTCAACCAATTCTTGCAGCAGGACATCGGAGAATCCGCTTCCATGCAGGACAGCATCAGTAGACTCCAACAGATTATGGAGGGAGCATCATGACCTTTCGTTTTGAAACCCTGTTGAAGTTACGCAAAAATGCGGAGAACCTGGAGCAACGGGAAATGGCAGAGATTCAAAATCATCTCTATGCCCGGCAAAATGAATTGCAAGATTTAAATTCCTCCGGAACAAAGAACAAGGAGGAACTACAGAGCCGGCTTCAACAATCTATTCCCGGCAGGACTTTGGATCTGTATGACCGTTATTTTCAATCCATGGGCCTCCGATCCGGCCTTCAAGAGCGGATCATTTCGGAAACCGGCGAAAAGGTTGAGGCCAAGCGGTCGGAACTGGTTGAGGCAATGAGAAAGCGGCGCGTCCTGGAAATTCTGAAGGACCGGGACATCCTAAAGAAGAAACGCAAAGTCCTTAAAGATGAAATCGCGCTCATGGACGAAATTTCCTCGGCACGATGGCAGATGAGAACCTTATGAAATATTTTTCAGTTAAACTCATTATCGGTCTCACTTGCGCGTTCGCTCTACTGGCAGGATCGTGGGCTTATGCCCAGAATTCTCAAACCGTGCCGAAGCCAACACCAAAAACTCAAACGGAACCTCCGCAGCTGCCGACTCAACCCGCTTCCGTTTCTCCAGAGACGCTACGACTTTTGGAAATGATCGAGCGTAAAAACCGGGAATTAAAAAAGCGGGAGGAGGAATTACTTCTTAAAGAAAAAAATCTTGAGGCGCTTGAGAAAAATGTTCTTTCAGATCTTCAAAAAATCGAGGAAGCCTTGGCGCGCAGTGAAGAAATGGTGGGTATTAGAAAGGACCTTATCGAAAAAAATGTGAAGGCATTGGTCAAGGCCTACTCCAACATGAAACCAGTGCAGGCCGCGGCACTACTGGAGCGCATGGACGAAGGCACCGCGATTATCATTATTTCGCGCATGAAAAGCCGGGTGGCGGGAAAAGTGCTGGGGGCCATGAATACGAGGATCGCCAAAAATATCACCGAAAAAATCGCCGGCAAGAAAACTGATAACAATTAAAGCGCTTCCCTTCCCCGATAGGCCACCTCTATTATGCAGGCTCTTTCGGGAGATCCATTCCGGGCACGACAATCCCAAATGACATAAGATACTTGATCCCTTCTTCCCGCGTCATTTTCAAGGGAATGATCTGGTCGCGCGGGAGGATCAGCATGAAACCGAGCGTCACGTTCGGAAGAAGAGGAAGAAACACGTTGACGAGGTCCTCACCCGTTCGGCTGGTCACCTCGCCATGTTCATCGCAGGAAATCAGGCCGATCATTCGCGAAGACGGGTGCGGATAACGAACCAAAACCATTTGTTTGAATGGAGACTTGCCAGGCCGGGAAATAGCAACAACCACCTTTTGGATAGTCTTGTAAATTCCACGAACAAACGGAACCTGATGCATTAGATAATCCCAGACGCGCACCACTTGCTTTCCCAAAAAATTAGCGGTCACCAGGCCTACAATAAAAATAAAAAAGCAAATCAGTATGAAGCCCAATCCCGGCAGGTGAAAATCTTCAGGCAGGGGAATTTGCAAGCGGAGGATGATCCAGGTCACGACCGGCGCCATGAGCTTGTCCAACTTACCGATGACGAATGCCAGCACGATATAGGTCAGGCCAATGGGGATGATGACGAGTAGTCCCGCAATCATATTTTGCTTTATAAAATTTCTCAAAGCACACTCGGAAATAGAAGAAACAACTGCATACTCAACGGCCATCCGCCCAAGCGGATGGCTGAAGCAGCTTGGCAATTGAATACATTTTAAGCGAAGGCAGGGTTTCTGTCAAAACCCGCGTCACCCGTCAACCCGTGTGACGCTGGCCTCTATAAAAACCTACTATTCTGACAGGATAACAGGAAAGGGATTAAGCCATTTCACACAGCTTGTCGGGAGAGGACACCACCGTGGAACTCGGCACAGCTTTTTTCGAGGATCTTTCGGTCGGCTGAGGATACCGGAACACCTTACCCTCAAAGTTTCGGACCAGGATTTCCCGATCGTTATACTCCACCACCGTGTCGGGCAGTAATCGGACTTTACCTCCGCCGCCCGGGGTATCAATCACAAAATAAGGTACTCCCATGCCGGAAGTGTGACCCTGCAATCCACGGATGATCTCAAGTCCCTTTTCAATTTTAGTCCGAAAATGATCGGTCCCCATCGTCATATCCGCCTGATACAGGTAATACGGCTTGATGCGAATCTTGAGCAGTTTGTGCACCAGCTCCTTCATGGTGTCCACGTCGTCATTCACCCCTTTGAGCAGAACCGTCTGACTGCCCAGCGGAATACCGGCATCAGCCATTCGGTTGCAGGCCAGCTCTACCTCCGGAGTAATTTCAGCAGGATGATTGAAATGCAGATTAGCGTAAAGCGGATGAAATTTTTTCAACATCTCACACAAAGCGGGGGTAATGCGTTCTGGCAACGTGCCGGGAACACGGGTGCCAATGCGGATAATTTCCAGATGCGGTATTTCCCGGAGCGCCCCCATGATACGCTCCAACTCCTTGTCGGGCACCAGCAGAGGATCGCCACCCGACATAATCACGTCGCGTATCTCCGGGTGTTGTGCGATGTACTCGATGCCCTGGCGCAAGGTCTCGCGGGTCACGATCCCCGGAAAACCGATTTTGCGCTTGCGGGTGCAGAACCGGCAAATGATTGGACACTGATTGTTCAGCATCAACAATACACGGTCGGGATAACGGTGAACCAGTTCGGGGACGGGCATGTTCTCTTCTTCGTTGAGAGGATCGGTATTCAAAGCTTCTTCAACACTTAAAAAATCATCCAACTCTTCGGCGGTGGGCACCACTTGCTTCCATAAAGGATCGTTTTCTTCCTTGATCTGATCCAGGAAATAGGAATTAATCCGGATTGGAAAAATCTCCGAAACCTTCTGAAGCTTTTCCATGTAGTCTTTGGATCCAGATACAAAGGGCAGGTCTTCCACTTTTACCACACTATCGCTCAGTTGTTTTTGCCAGCGCTCCATATTGAACCTTTGAATTGTTAATCAGGAATGAATCGAATAGGTTTTTTTGAGATGGTCAATGATGTCATACTCGTCGTCGAGCACCACGTCGCCATCGATCAGGACCGGGACAGTGGTTTGACCTGAAACTTCGTGGACTTCTTTTCTTAAATGATGAGGCCAGGGGACGTCGATCTTTTCATACTCAATTTGCAGGTTCGCCAAAACGTCTCGAACCATGGAACAATAACCGCATCCGTCAATATTATAAAGTTTCATCATCGTTTATGCCTGGCTCTCCAGCCCGGTCGCACAAGGCACCATGACTGCATCCACCATTCCATGAATTTTCTTTTTGTCGTGCGGGCACAGAGTAGCCAGAATACCTCCCAACCGCGCCTGATTTTCCACCACAAAATAATAGGGCGTCAACCGCGCCCGACTCTCCATGGTATCCATGGATTGTGTTTTTGAATTCCAGAAGGCGGCTTCGATCCGCTTACCTTTGTGAAATTCCTGCAAAATATAGGGCTGATGCGGAAACTCCGCGAGTGCCCGGTCCAGGGTCTTGCCCCAATCCTCGCTCGACACGTCGTGCCCCATCACCACCCCCCGGC
>QIDN01000109.1 GCA_003229345.1 Nitrospirota bacterium
GTTTTCGCTTTTTATTGAGGGAGGCCCCTTTTTTATACTAATTTTTGCGACCTGAGCGATAGGAACATGTTGCCCCAGGGGTGTAGGGATCAGAACTCGTTGCAATTTATTAATATCATCACGCAGGTCCCGGCTGTAACGCAGGTTGACGGGATAACGCTCGAGGCCTTCAATGGTGGTGGTGATATTCATCCCCCCGACGGCGGTTTGAATGACATCTTGAATATCTCCTACGGTTAAGCCATAACGGGCGGCCTGTTTCCGGTCGATCTCGAAGTCAAAATAGTTCCCCCCCACCACGCGTTCAGAATAAACGCTGAGGGTACCCGGTATTTTGCTAACGACCGCTTCCACCTGTTCACCCAGTTTCTGAAGAACATTCAAATCGACCCCGGCGATTTTAATTCCAACGGGAGTCTTTATCCCGGTGGATAACATATCAATCCGGGTCTTGATGGGCATGGTCCAGGCGTTGGTCACTCCCGGGAATTTTACGGCTGCGTTCATCTCAGCGATGAGTTTCTTGATCGTCATTCCAGGCCGCCACTCACTTTCAGGTTTGAGCGTGATGGTGGTCTCTACCATGCTCAAGGGCGCGGGATCCGTGGCTGTTTCCGCCCGTCCGATTTTTCCGAATACATGATGGACTTCCGGGAATTGTCTGATAATCTTGTCGCTCTGCTGAAGGAATTCCTTGGCTTTGGTGATGGATATTCCCGGCAGGGTGCTCGGCATGTAAAGCAGATCGCCTTCGTTGAGCGGCGGCATGAATTCGGAACCCAGCTGTTTGAGCGGGATGATGGTGACCGCCAAAACCAGGAAGGCAATAAGAATAACCACCGGTTTCATTCTTAAAACCGTCCAGATGATGGGCTTGTAAATATTGATGAGCAACCAGTTGAGCGGATTTCTTTTTTCCGGAAGAATCCGCCCGCGAACAAAATACCCCATCATGACTGGAACCAGGGTAACGGAAAGAAGAGCCGCCGCGGCCATGGAATAGGTTTTGGTGAAGGCCAGAGGCGAAAACAATCTCCCTTCCTGCGCCTGCAGGGTGAAAACCGGAAGGAATGATACGGTGATGATTAAAAGGCTGAAGAACAGGGCGGGCCCTACCTCTGATGCGGCTTCATAAATAATTTGCCAATGATCTTTTTGACCTTGATCGTGTTCCAAATGTTTATGGGCATTTTCAATCATTACGATGGCGCCATCTATCATGGCGCCGATGGCGATGGCGATGCCCCCCAGAGACATGATATTCGCACTCAGCCCTTGAGTATGCATGACGATGAAGGCCATCAGAATGCCGACCGGCAGGGTTAGAATGGCCACCAGGGCGGACCGCAAATGCAGAAGGAAAACGATGCAGATAATGGAAACGACGATGATTTCTTCAAGTAGCTTCTCTTCGAGGTTTTCGATGGCCCGATGGATCAATGCCGACCGGTCATACACCGGGAGTATCTCCACTCCTTCAGGCAGGCCGGCTTTTAAATCTTCCAGCTTTTGTTTAACACCGTTAATGACATCCAGGGCATTTTCCCCAAAGCGCATCACAACCACGCCGGCGGCTACTTCGCCTTCCCCATCGAGCTCTACCAGGCCGCGCCTCAATTCGGGCCCCATTGACACATTGGCCACATCCTGCATTAGTATGGGCGTCCCCTTGGCATCCACTCCGACGGCAATATCTTTAATGTCCTGTAAGTTTTTGATGTACCCCAACCCCCGCACCATGAATTCCGTTTCCGACATTTCCAGGAGTCTTCCACCCACATCATTATTGCTGCGTTTGATAGCCGTTACGATTTTGTGTAAGGGAATATCGTAAGCGAAAAGTTTATTGGGATCGACTTCCACCTGGTATTGCTTGACGTATCCGCCGATGCTCGCCACTTCGGAAACGCCGGGAACCGTCTGCAGTTCGTAGCGCAGGTACCAGTCCTGAATAGTCCGTAAATCGGACAGGTCATTTTTCCCGGTTCTGTCAACCAAAGCATATTCATAAACCCAACCGACACCGGTGGCATCGGGTCCGATGGAAGGGTTGACACCGGGGGGCAATCGCCCCGCCACAAAATTCAGTTGTTCCAGCACCCGGCTTCGGGCCCAGTACATGTCCGTTCCATCTTCAAAAATAATGTAAACAAACGAAAACCCGAAAAAGGAATAACCGCGAACTATCGTAGCGAAAGGGACGGCGAGCATGCTGGTGGTCAAGGGGTAGGTGATCTGGTCTTCGACGATTTGCGGCGCTTGCCCGGGGAACTCGGTGAAGATGATGACCTGGACGTCACTCAAATCCGGTATGGCGTCCAGAGGCGTGCGCAGCATGGAAAAAATTCCCCAGGCCAGGATAAACAGGGTACCCAAAATAATCAGGAATCGATTCTTCAGGGAAAATGCTATGACTTTTTTTAGCATCCGTTATGACTTGGATAAGGGTTTGTTTTCCTGGGATTCTCCCGAGTATTTTTCCGGGGAATATTTGAATTCCTTAAAGCAAACTTCGGAGCAGAAAGTATACGTTTGATTTTTATGCGTGAATTGGAACAAGGGATTTCTCCGGTTGGTAGGCATGCCGCACACCGGATCGTAATCCTGGCTAGTGCTCCTTTGTTGAACAAAATTTATAAAAGCAGAGGTGAGATTTGGATCAAATTGCGTTCCCATCCCCTGTTGCAAGGCGTTTAAAATATCATTTTTTTGCATTGCAATGCGGTAGGATCGGCCGAATGCCATTGCATCATAAGCGTCTGCAAGGCTTAAAATCTTTGATCCTAAAGGAATCTGTTCCGCGGACAGGCCGTCGGGATAGCCGGTACCATCATATCGTTCATGATGGTTACGGATAATTTTGGCGACATTTTCAAATCCTTTAAGGGCCTTGATTGAATTGGCTCCGCGCAGAGGATGCTTTTTAATCTCGCGAAACTCTTCCTCGCCTAATTTTCCGTTTGTTTTCAAAATAAAGTCGGGCACGCCGATTTTGCCGATATCATGCAATTCCGCCGCTGTGGTAATTTCCTCAATTTCTGCTGAAGACAATTTTAAATATTCAGCGAATTGTCTTGTTAAATCACGGACATGCTTGGAATGTCCCTCCGTGTAAGAATCCTTCAGGTCAATGAGTGAGACTAGAGACAACTTAATCCCCATCAATCCTTCTATCGTTTCTTGTTGAGATTTCATTATTTTCAAGGCATCGAAATACAGAAGAAGAGATAAAAAAACAACCAGTAATAGCGAAACCATCATAATTCCCGCATGATGTCTTTCAAGAAAACCGCTTTGGAAATAAAAGCTGGACGTTGCCAGAAATGTGATTGCAACGATCCCATAAATTTTCCAAAAGAGTTTCGACCTGCCTTTTAATAGGGAATTCATTTAATGAGTTCCATGTGCATTTTCTGACTTGTCAGGATAGACCCAACAATCCCGGGAGCTTTTTTACATTTTTTTATGATCCATTTTGGGCATATCCATTGTTTTGCTCCGGTCCGCTGCTTTCGGGCCCTTCCCTTTTTTCTCAGTCTGCAATTTATTTAGGGCTTCTTGAAGATTGCTTTCGGAATCGATAAGGAAAGTGGAGGAGGTGACCACAGTTTCTCCAGCGCGAAGCCCTTTGAGGACCCGATAATATCCATTTGCCTTGACTCCCAGGATGAGTTCCCGGGATTCAAATGTTCCGGAAGGATTTTGAACAATCACGATCTCTCTCTCTCCGGAGTGGATCACCGCCTCTTCCGGAACCGCCACTCCTTTTTTGGTGATGGTGGATTTGATGATGACGTTGGCGTACATGTCCGGTTTCAGTTTCCAATCCGGGTTGGCAAACTCCATGCGCACCTTGAGGGTCCGGGTCTTGGGGTCCAGAAAGGGATCAACATAAGTTACCCTGCCGACAAATTTTTTACCGGGAAAGTAGGACAGGCTCATTTCCGCATATTGGCCGAGTTTGACCCAGGGCATTTCGTATTCGTATATATCGGCCATCACCCAGATGTTGGACAGATCGGCGATCATATACAGGCTCATTCCCGGCTTGACGCGCATTCCCTGCAAGGCCTCTTTCTTGATGACAAATCCGCGTACCGGCGAGTGGATGTGCATGGTCTTGGTGATTACCTTATCGCGAATCAGCGCTTCGATTTGATGATCTGCGATGTCAAATAGCTCGAGCCGCCTGCGGGTGGTTCTCAGTAAACTTTTTGCACCTTCACTGATCTCAGTGAACGGGCTTTTTTCTAAGGATTTCTGGTATTCTAAAGCCAGCAGAAATTCTTCCTGTGTGGACACCAGTTCCGGACTGTAAATTTCCAGTAGCATGTCGTTTTGATTAACTTCCTGCCCGGTGAAATCAACATGGAGCTTTTCGATCCACCCCGCATATTTGGTATGAATGTGGTAGACTATTCTCTCGTCGTAGGTGAGGAGGCCGATAGTTCGGATTTCACGAGTCAGTGTGCGGTTTTTGACCTTTACTGTTTTTACGCCGATATTCTGGACCATGATGGGGTCGATTCTAATTTGCCCGGCTACTGCCGATTCGTCTTCATAAACCGGAATCAGATCCATGCCCATCGGGCTTTTTCCCGGCTTGTCGCGAACGTAAGTGGGATTCATGGGAGACTGCCAGTATTTGATTTTTCTTTCTTCCTCATACACTGGAACCAGATCCATGCCCATCGGGCTCTTTCCCGGCTCATCGCGGATGTAAGAAGGGTTCATGGGAGACTGCCAGTATTTGATTTTTCTTTTTTCTTTTCCAGGGATTTTCTCGCCGTTCTTCCCTTTCTTTTTCATTTTGGATTCTTTAATGACCTGAGTCAGCTTTTCCTCATAGGAAGCGATTTTTTCTTTGGAAAAACGGCTCCACTCCTCAAGTTGGTCCATTGTTCCCTGGAGATTTTCCGAACTGGTAAAAAACCCCCCGAAGTAAATTCCTATGCTTAACAGAATCAGCGCCAGAAATTTTGGATAAGAAAACTTCATGCCGGATTTTATTACCGGAGTATCAGCCTTTTCTTCTTTCTTTTTCGGGAAAATAATTTCCTCTCCCTGTTCTATAGGAGAACTCGCTTCCTGCTCCATGGGAGAATCCGCTTCCTGCTCCATGGGAGAGTCAACCTCATGTTTGTTTTCTGATTTGCCTTTATCATTCATAATTTTTGTCCATAGAAGCGGAATCAAAATAACAATTGCCCCACCACATGCTCCAATGCTGCGAGATTCTGTTCGTAATCCGCCAGCTCGCGGTCATATTTGATTTCCCATTCCAGCAAGGTGACCTGATTGTCGATCAAGGTCAGAAAATCAACTTTGTCTACGCTATACGCACCCATGGACGACTCCAGCGTTTGCCGCGCTTGCGGGATAATTCCGGTCTTAATCAAGCTGATCAGTTCGCGGCCTTTGGTTTCTCTATCCATGATTATTTTGATATTTAAAAACACATCATTCTTTGCGGCGTTAAAGGATTCTTTAGTCGTTGCGATCCGATAGTTTTCCTCCGCTACTTTTTTTCTTTGCTTGGTGGCAAACCAGATCGGGATGGTGA
>QIDN01000257.1 GCA_003229345.1 Nitrospirota bacterium
CGGATATTCCGTCGGACCTGATCCGATTTGCTAAAAGTAAATTTTGATATTGGCGTTCTTTCGCAACGCTTCCAGATAAGGATGGCTTTTGTTTTTGATTTCTCGATCCGTCAGCAACTTCCGGATATTTTCCCTTTCGCTTTCCAGCGTTCCCTTTTTCTTTGCTTTTTTTCCTGTTACCTTCAAAATCTGATAACCGTGTTGAGTGCGAAAGATTTCGCTGACTTTGCCTACGTTGAGCTTGAATGCCAGTTTGCTGAAGGGACCGAACATGCGGTCTTTCGTAAAGAAACCCAAATCCCCTCCACGTTTCGCGATAGAATCTTGCGAATGCACTTGGGCCAACTCTGCAAAATCGCCGCCTTTTTTTAATTTGTCGACGATCTTTTGTAGTTTCTGGCGGGCTTTTCGATCTCCTGCAGATCCAGCTTTGGGATTGACCTTGATCAAAATAACGCTGGCACGACGTTGTTCCTCACTCGAAAACTGCAGTGAATTTTTTTTAAAGTAATCCTTAACCTGCTGATCGGTAATTTTGATTCCTTCGCCCAATTCCCGGCGGAATACGGCGTCAATGAGGATGTCCTCCTTGAGTTCCTGCTGGTATTGCTTGAGAGTCAGTTTTTTAAGTTTCAGTTCTTTGAGGAATTCCTGTTCCGATGAGAACTTTTTTTTGACCGCATTCACTTCTCCATCGACTTTTGAGGATGAGACTTGGATTCCCATGGTGTCGGCTTTTTTAAGAAGCAGATGACGGTTGATCTTGTCCTGAAGTAGTTTTTTGGCGGCCACCTTTTCCTGTGCCTGCGTCAGAGGAATACCCCGTCCCTTGTATCGTTTTACGGTTTTCGTGAGGCCGGGCCAGATCGATGATTTTTTTATGTCGGTTCCATTTACCTGGGCAAGTACGTCAGGCAGAGAGATGGACGGTTTTACATCGTGGTCGTTCCCGCCATGGGCCCACACGTGAGACGTGGCGCCGATAATGTAAAATAACGATAATGCTAAAAAAATCAATAACCTGGGATTGCTCGAACGCTTCATGCTTTCATCCTTGTGATTCGGTGCTGTTGTGAAATGGGTAATGAGGTATTTTCTTTTGGAGCATAACATAAAGCCTTGGGCGGGGGAATGTCAATTCGTTTTGGCAAACCGGGAAGGGAAGCGGATTTTTAACGGAGGGGCAAAATGGTCCGGAAGCCGTAAATATTATTTTGCATCTCCGGCAAATTGCGGGCTCGTTGGGTGACCTGAACGCCGTCAATATCATTGATCCAGGAGCCCCCGCGCAGGACTTTCATCTGTTTGGCTTCGGGGCCTTCGGGGTCCAGCTCCGGGCTGATGCGGTAGTAATCTTTGTCGTACCAGTCGAGGCACCACTCCCAGACGTTGCCAGCCATATTGAGCGCTCCGAAAGGGCTGGCACCGGTGGCGTAATAATTAACTGGTGCGGTGAATTCATATCGATCCTCCACTCCGAACACATTGACGAAATAGAGTTTCTTCCCTTTGGTCCATTTCTCTCCCCAGGGATAGAGGCGATCGTCGTTGCCCCGTGCGGCTTTTTCCCATTCCGCTTCGGTGGGCAGGCGGCGGCCTTTCCAGCGGGAATAGGCCATGGCATCGAACCAGCTGACACCGACGACCGGCTGATTGGGGTGGTTGAACCGTTCGTCTTCCCAATACTTGGGTTTCACATGTCCCGTGGCGTCGAGAAATTTTTTATATTCGGCGTTGCTGACTTCGTGTTTGTCAATGAAATATGCCGAGGTGTAAACAAAGTGCATCGGCTTCTGGTCTTCGGCTTCGTTGGATGATTGCCCCATTTGAAAATAACCTTCAGGAACGTAAACCATCCCCGGGGGTGTCTGGGGCACCGCCCACGCAGAAGAAACCCATATCGTTGACAGAACAAGCCACAGCAACAATGTTTGGATTTGAATTTTTTTTAAGGTAGATGGATCAGGATGGGAAATCATGGAGCATCGAAAAATCCGATATAGGTGACCAGTTGGGTCTTGGGGTCTACGTGGAGATCCTTTTCGATATTTTCAAAGTCAATCCACTTGTAATGTCCGTTCCAGCAATTCAACGAGATCACTGAATTGCCATACCAATCGGTACAGTGATTCAGGAAAACGGGTGCACTGCACTGGTTGCATAGTCCGTGAATTTCGATTGTACTTCCTACTGCAGTCATGTTTCCACCGTATCGTCACAAAAAGTTCTCAACAAGTTCAGATAGTCCTAGTATGAATAAAAATCGAAAGGGTGCAAGTAAAAATTGAGGTTTTTGACATTTTCAAGTTCGATCAAGCCTCATTTTGTCAAGTATTTTTTTGAAAATCGAACTCAATGAACCGGGCAAACGGACCATAAACGAAAGGGCAGAATTTTTACCGGGTTTTGGATTTTCGAGAGAGTTCCAAATTTGAGGTTATTTTTGATTGTCTTCGTTTTTTTTGGGAACCGGAAACCCGGCTTGTTCAAAAAGATCGGTAAGCGCTTCAAGGGGAAGGCCAACGATGTTGGACCAGGACCCCTCCCAGGACTCGACCAGGAAGGAACCTTCTCCCTGAATGGCATAGGCTCCTGCTTTGTCGAGGGGTTCCTCTGTTGCGATATAGGATCGGATTTCGTTTTCGGAAATGGATTTGAGGGTAACCCTTGAAATCACGGCGGTTTCATATTCTTCGGTCTTCGGGGTGATCAACACGACACCCGTGATCACCCGGTGCTGTTTCCCCGCCAGTTTTGAAAGAATACGGTAGGCGTCCTCCTCGTCAGTGGGTTGGCCGATGATTTCCTGATCCAGCACCACCATGGTATCCGCCCCCAGCACATAACTGCCGGGGTTTTGCCGGGCCACCCAACGGGCCTTGTCGCGGGCGATATTCGTGGCATTTTGCTCCGGAGATTGCTCTGGATCGGTGATCTCGTCCACTTTGGAAGGGCTCACCTCGAAATCGAGGCCCAGTGAACGCAGTAATTCCGATCGCCGGGGCGAGCGGGAAGCCAAGATCAATTTATTTGAGGATAAGGGCATAAGGTGTCTGGATATTTAAAAAGAAATAATTTAGACTAACCAGCATTCAAATTGCAATCAACCATTGGCGGTTCCCGTGTTTCGGGGACCTATGATTTTTACGAGGGTGAACATGGTAGGTTTTTCTCATCAAATTCAGGTTCGCCACATTGTGGTGGAAAAAAAAGAAGTCGCAGAATTATTAAAAGAGACCATCAGCGAAGTCAAATCGGCTACCGGTCGGGTTCAGATGCTGATGCGCCTGGCTGAAAAATACAGCCTGTGCTCTTCCAAAGAGGATGGCGGTAATCTGGGGTGGATCGAGTTGGCATCCGACGATCCCCGCATCAGGGGATACAAGCCCGTATTAAAGAATGCGGAACTGGAACAGATCGTCCGTGAGGGGGTTAAGGAGATGACCCTCAACCGGGGCGAAGTGTTTGGCCCGGTGCAGACGCAGGAAGGCTTTCACCTTATTATGATTGCCAACGACTTCGGTTCCGAACGGGCGTCGGCGTTCACCGGTTCTTCGATTTAAGCCTGTTTCTCTTCCACCGCTGCTGCCGGTGCGGCTGGTTCGTGATCCACGAAATTGTAGGCGAAGCATCCGCTGGAACACCGCACCATGTAATGCGGGCAGGAGCGGCAGGGTTCCTTCGCCTCCGTGTTTTCGAACACGTGGGTTAAAAAGCGGGAGCCCATCCGCGCTTCGCTGATCGGGTTCACTTCCTTGAACTCCGAAATATTCCCCAGCTTCAAATCGTGAAATGGAAAACAGTTGAAGCAGTCGCCCTTGGAGTCGATGTCCATAGGACTGCCGTCGGCACACCCAAAATAAAACTGTTGGGTCTTCCATTCTGAAAACTCCGGCACTTGTTTGTAACCGTGATAGTAGAACCGGGAAACCAGGTCTTCTTCCCCCGCACCGATTTCATCCAGAAAGCACGGCGGGAACGAACAGTCGAAGCGGAAGCTCATCTGCGGATATTTTTTCAGCTGATCGATCATCCGCCGTCCCACCTTGGGAAAATCGCGAATCGGCAAATAGACGTTATCGATTTCACCGACGATGGGAAACGCCGGGCTTACGCGGATGCGGTACGATTGATCCTTTGGCAGACCGATTTCCTGATAAATAGCATCGATTTCCCGGCACTGGGTTTCCAGATCCTGATCCTTCGAATAGAGGTTGATGCTGAAGGTGACGCCGTACCCGTTTTTACGAAGGAGCTGTCGCGCTACTTCGCGGCACCGCTCGTGATTTTTTTCGGAGATGTTTTCCTGCGTTTGCCAGTTGAGGAGGACCGCGAAAGTGATGTGCCGCTTGATACTACCCTGGGCGCTGACCGTATGCTCCAGCAGGTCCAGCACATGGTCCTTCATCAGGCCGTTGGTGAACAGGCCGAGGTTGGAGTAGGGTGACATGGCGTCCAGCGTGTTGGAAAAAATTTCGTTGAACCGGGGGTGGAGCGTCGGTTCCCCGCCCATAAAGTTGATGCCCCCGGAGGTTTGGATTTTTGGAAGCATCTCCTGCATAAAATAATCGTAGTCCATGGACTTGCCCGGCGTATTCACCGTTTCTTCCATGTACTCGTCGGCAAAGCAGTAATTGCATTTCAGGTTACAATAGCTATTAAGAATTATATTCATAATTCGCTCCTCCCCCTTGTAAAGGGGGCTGGGGCCAGCGTGACGCTGGACTCAAAGTTACCATCGGCAGTTCGCCGGAGGTAATAGATCCCCCCTCTTGTGAAGCGGGAAGGGAATCTTTCCCTCAGGGTTCAAAAGTTTTTTTCCTGCGCAAAATCTGTCCAGTTCCCGCGTGCACCACCATCTTCAGTTCGAAGGGATAAGTCCGGCAGACGTTCACGAATTTTTCCACCGCGTCGTTTTTGGCTTCCGACTCGTCCGGCGCATCCAGCGTGATTTCCCAGGCATATTTCAGCGTCGGGATACGCTCGAAGCAGGCTTCTTCCAGCCGCAAGAGCAGTTCGCTCTCATGGGCCTCGTTAAAATCATTCAGTTCTGTCACCAGCAAAACGTTAAATGTTGCCAAAACTCCTCCTTGCCAAAAAGGTATCTACGGAATGTCCGTATCTTACCACAGGCCGGGGCGGAGTACCTCCGCTCGCCATTTAAAAATTCGATTTGCCCTAAGAATCTTTATATGTTCAAAGGCCATTAGCTAACGGCCTCCCTCGCTAGAGAGCCCTCCCCGTTAGGGGAGTGGCTAGTCTTCGCCCAGCGTGACGCCGCCCGCTCCGCGAGGTCCGATTGTGGACGGGGCGAACTTTAAACCCTGGAATACGAAGATAATGTTTCAATCGCGGGAATCAGCCTTGGCGAAATTGCTTCCCGGCACCAGCTGCTCCGCGCAGGGCGAACTTTAAGCCTTGAACTGCGCCCAACGATTATTGCTTATCCGTTAACCGTTAGCCCGTCCCCTCCCCCGGTGGGGGTCCGGCCACAGACGGCACAGGCCGGCCATGAGGCTTCCCAG
>QIDN01000430.1 GCA_003229345.1 Nitrospirota bacterium
ATGGTGGGACTGGAGCCATAACCTCAAACTGCCCATCGAATCCTGACCCTTAAACTTCCAAGGGAAAGCTTAATGCTGGGAACCTTCCGGCATTCCCATTCCCGGTCCACGATTGCCCCTTCTTGGGTCTTGCTCATAACCCGATCCTTCTTCGTGACTGTGTTCACCGCCGGAACCGCCACCCATCATGGGATTTCCAGCGGGCCGTCCGAGCGCTTCTGAGGCATGAGTCAAAGCTGAGTCGTAATGCCTGAGGGCTTCCCGTGCATGTTTCAATGCTTCAGCCCCATGTGTTTTCAGCTCGGGAGAAGCATCGTCCATCTTCAAACTAAATTCAAAGTGTTTGATCATTTCCTGGAGATGCAAATATCCTTCTTCGCCATGCCCCAGACCGACACTGGCATGGCCTCCCGCCTGCGCCCATACCGGGTTGGAGCCCAACAGGGTGAACAATCCTATCAAAAAAATGGAACCCGTAATGCGTTTCATAAAACCTCCATGACCCAATTTCGATTGGGTCAAATCAATTTTTGACTTTCATATTATGTATTCTGGAGATAAATATCCTCCAATTGACCCCCCTTGTCAACCGGGCGGAGTACCTCCGCCCCCTTGACAGGGGGAGGAAATTTCGCCGAAGCATCGTCGCACGATCCAAAAGTTATTCTCGCCACCCCCTGCCTGGAGCTGAATTAAAACGCACCCAAGACTCATCGCCCGCCGTCAATCGTTAGCAAGTTCCCTCCCCCGGTTGAGGCGTCGAGCAGACGGACAAAAAAAATCCCCCGGAAAACTCCGAGGGAAAGATATCAATCTTGAAAACAGGAGGTGATTAAACCTGCATCCGCATTACTTCCTGATAGGCTTCTACAATTTTATTCCGTACCTGCATGGTCATCCGGAAAGCGGTATCCGCTTTGTTCACCGCCAACATGGCACCGTGAACATTCTGCGATTCGCCGGAAGCCAGCTTCTCGATGGCTTGGTCCGCCTCCTTCTGCAGATGATTGACCTCCTCAATTGATTTCGCCAGTGTGTCCGCAAAGGATTGCCCGGCTTTCCCAGCTTGATTGAGACCAACCTTATTGTCGGCAGGAGACAGGCCCGGATTGAGAGCAGTCTTCAATTGTGTTTTAACTGTTATATCTTCCATGATTCCTACTCAAGTTAACATCCTCAAGTTACTGCGATTGCGGTGCTTTGTCAACAATAGCCTCGGATTCTCCAAAATCACTCAAACCTTTACCCTTGGGCATTTTCGGTGATCGCAGCCCTTATGGTAGAACCCCGCTTGGCCATCATTTGAATGGTGGCGTTATAGGAAATTTGATTCTCCGCCAGCTTCATCATTTCCTTGTCGATATTGACGTTGTTACCGTTGGATTTGGCGGCATCCGGTTCAATAAAGGGTTCCGCCCGCAATCCCTTGATATCATCCTTATTAGATCCAATATGACCGCTATGAGTGGTACGCAGTGCCAAGCCATCACCCGTTCCCAAAGCGGCTCTCAGTGCTCCTTTAAAATCAATATCCTTGGCCTTATAACCCGGAGTATCAATGTTGCTGATATTACTGGCAATAAGCAAATGGCGCTCAGATTGAGAATCCAGTGCCTTCTTCAATACTAGCGGTGTTTTGTCGGCAAATAATAAGCGGTCGATCAGCATAATAAACTCCTTAACAATTAATGAGCAAATCTTATGCCAAGACTTCCCGGATAATAAATCAAAATTTATATACTGTAAGCCATTGATTTTATTTAGATAAAATGAACATCAAATTATGACCCACTAATTCCATAGGCTATAATTTTGACGACAGGGCAAAAATTACCGACTCACCCAACAAGTTTTTGACGTAAACCGACAACTCCATAACTTTGATCTATTGCCATTATTGATTCAAAAAGGTAGAATTGTGTATATTTTTTACTCACTTGAGCTATTCCGATGACGACCAATCTCCAAAAATTAAGCCGGACCTTATCCAACTTCGAAAAGGAAAACCTTTCGGAAATCCTGCATTTGCTGGCCACCGATTTGAAGAACATCTACCGCTGTGATTCGGTCCGCATCTATTTGGAGGACTTGTATGAGGGCATGCTGATCTGCAACTACGTCACCGGCCAAAACCAGCCCGACCTGCACCGTATCACCAAATATATTTCCCCCAAGGAATCCATCACCTCAAAGGCATTCTATGAAAATACAGTAGTGGTTTCCTGGGATGTTCCCGGCGGCTTTTCCAGTTTTCGTAATCCGCTGGAAGCGCTTTCCAATATCAAAAGTACCGCTGTTTTTCCCATCACGTACCAGATGCGTCCCATCGGCACCCTGAGTCTGGACTGGAATGAAGAAGGAAAATTTTTGACCGCAGAGGAAATTGAAGCGATCACTCGTTTCCTGGGAGAAAACAGCCCCATCATCGAAAAAGCCAAACGCTACCATCAGAATATCTCGTTTTCCCGGCATCTCGATACAGCCCGAAAAAAAGACGGCGCCTGGCTGATGATGCGCTCGGCGGTGAACCTGATCGAAAATCTCACACTGGCCTCGGTGCTGGTTCCGGTGTCCCAAATCCAGCCGCCTCAAAAGAGTGGGAGCCCTTCCGATCTGGTTGAAATTCTCGCTGTCTTTTCGCAAAAGTTTGAACACGCGAATATCTACAACAACAAGGAGCAGATCCGTGTGTTGGACGGTCACAATCTGATCAACCGGATTATCCGGTTTGCTCCGGACACAGGTCTGGTAATGAAAAACCCTCAGCAAGGATCGGTTTTCCATAAAAACGTGATGGAGGAGCAATTTCCAAGAAAGGATATCGCCAGTCAGATCCATCTGGTGTCTCTCTATCAGGTTCCCAAATACGACTCTAAAACGGGGAAATTCATCTGCGCCGTCAACTACTACACCAGCGAGCCTTACGAGTTCACCCCCTTTGAAAAAGCCCTACTCCAGCAACACGCCTCCATGGTGGAAAACCTGATTCTGGAAGAAAGCCACGCTCATGTTGAAATTCAGGTGTTGAGCGAAATCAAAGAACTGCTGTCCGATCAAAACAGTTCTCTGCAATCGTTCCTGCAAAATATTCTGGGTAAGACTTCGGAATTGATCGGTGCGGATTGCGGCACCATTTCTCTTTTGAAAATGATCGACGGCAAACCCTGGCTGGTGGTCGAGGACGATCGGGGGAATCTGGTGGGAGCTAAGTCGCGTGCCTGGAAAAAGAGCGAGATCCCTCCCCTACTGGTGGGAGGTAATGATCTTCCGGAAGAAATGAAGTCGGTCAACGGGAATTGCGCTCATACCGCTCGGCCCGTCCTGTTCTCTGATGTGACTGATACTACTATGACCCAGGGGTTCTACAAAAACCTGTCATCGGCCATCCGCTCCGAGCTGGCAGTACCCATCATTTATGAAAACAATGTCCTGGGAGTGATCAATCAAGACAGTTTCAAGCTGAACCATTTCAAGGAAGAGCATAAAAAAATCCTACAGATCATCGCCAGTTTGATCGGACAAAAAGTGTATCACCTGAAACAAATCGAAAACGTACGTGCGGAAATGTCCGTCCTGCGCGAGGAAATTGAATACCGCGATCCTAAAGTTTCTTCGTATTCCCTCGGCAACGTCATCGGTAAAAGCCGAAAGATTCACAATCTGGTCAAGCAGATCAACACTGTTGTGGATTCGATCAGTCACCGCATGCTCCACTGGGATCGGGGCAAACAGCTCGAAGCGATTATGGGCATCCCTTCCCTGCTGATTACTGGTCAAACGGGAAGCGGCAAGGAGTTTTTCTTCAACAATATTTATTCGCGCCTCTTGGAAATCTTCCGGGCCAACCGGGGAAACAATTACGAACTGCACCTGCGGAAAACCAATATCGCCGCTTACAGCGGGGACTTGAGCTACAGCGAACTGTTTGGCCACAAAAGGGGAGCCTTCACCGGGGCGGAATCGAACCGGAAGGGAATTTTGGAGGAGGCCGATGGCGGAATTGTATTCCTCGATGAAATCGGCGATGCCGACCCCAAAACACAGGTCCAACTCCTGCGGTTTCTGGATACCGGCGCCTTCATGCGGCTGGGAGAAAACGAATCCCGTTATTCGCGGATTTTCCTGATTACCGCCACCAATAAAAATCTATTGGAAGAAATCGAAGCGGGCCGGTTTCGCGAAGACTTGTACCATCGGCTCAATGCACTCAGCTTCCAAATTCCTTCGCTCAGCGACCGGCAGGAAGATATCGAAGACCTGGCCATCCATTTCCTGGGCCGATTGCATCAGGCCTACAAAAAGGATACCACCAACCCGCCGCCTCATTTCGATCAGGCAGCCATCGACTTCCTCAGCCATAGAAAGTACCGGGGAAATGTTCGGGAGTTGAAAAATTTATTGTTGAGAGCTCTATTGTTCTCTAAGAATTCCCTAATCACCAGGGAGGATTTAGTAAATGCCAGCGGTGAGGAATGGAAGGAACTTCCCTCGACCACGGAAAATAACGATTGGGCCGACGACTTGCTGAAAAACATGGAGCAGGGCCAGGGAGACTTTTGGACGTCTGTTTACCATCCTTTCCGAGGCAAGCACCTGACGCGGGATGCTGTGTCCTCTTTGATTGAAACAGCCAAAAGGCGATACCAAACCAACCTGCCGGGCCTCGCGGTCAAGCTGGGCGTATGTAGTGATCAATTTCGAACCAACTCAGAAGAAAACAAGAAATTTCTGAGCTTCAAAAACTTCCTTTATAAAACCGTCAAAATCACCAATAACTGAACAGACCCGCCAGAGTGCCACGGAATCCTTTTATAACTTCGCTGAAGATCACGCGGCTCAAAGGAGGAAATTTTAACTTCGATTATTTTCATGGCACTCCCCGGTTTTCAGGTGGACGAAACACTCACTCACTGTTACAATACATTTCATTAGCCAAGTCGTCCGGACTTCCCCGTGGCCCGCGCAAAACCATATGCGCTTGAATTGAATAAGCTTACCTTTGCCAAAGAATACGGCCGGACCTTTACTGAAATCATCCAACACTTGATAAACCCATCCTAATATAGACTATTTAGTGAATTGATAAGGAGAATTAAATGACCTCGACGGTTGTCGCAGAAAAACACAAAGTTAAGGACCTGTCGCTGGCCGACTGGGGCCGCCAGGAAATCATCCTTGCGGAAAAGGAAATGCCCGGCCTGATGGCCCTGCGTGAAAAATACGGTAAAAGCAAACCGCTGAAAGGCGCCCGCATCGCCGGGTCCCTGCACATGACTATCCAGACGGCGGTATTGATCGAAACCCTCATAGAACTCGGCGCCGAAGTGCGCTGGGCCTCCTGCAACATTTTCTCGACGCAGGATCATGCGGCGGCGGCCATCGCCAAGGCGGGTATTCCCGTGTTCGCGTGGAAAGGCGAAACCGAAGAGGAATACTGGTGGTGCACCGCGAAGACGCTCCCGTTCTATAACTGTCAGGGTCTCAATATGATTCTCGACGACGGCAGCGATTTGAC
>QIDN01000345.1 GCA_003229345.1 Nitrospirota bacterium
GAGGGTATCGACCGCGACCGTGTATCCCGGCATGTGCCTGATCGAAGGCACTCAGCTGTCGGAAGGACGCGGTACCACCCTGCCGTTCGAATTGTGCGGCGCACCGGGAATTGATGCCCATCACCTGGCAGAAGCCCTCAATTCAGAGAATCTTCCCGGAGTGCTGTTTCGGCCCCAGTATTTCAAACCCAGTTTTCAGAAATACGCCGGGAAAACCTGCGGTGGGATACAGATGCATGTAACCAACCGCGACGCCTTCAAACCTCTGATCACTGGAATCGCCGTGATCCGCGCCATCGCCCACCTGTTTCCCAAGGTATTCAAGTGGCGCACCGAGCCCTACGAGTTCGTGAGCGATCGCCCGGCCATCGACCTGCTTTACGGTCATCCGGAATTCCGTGAGACCCTCATTCCTGAAAACCATAGCCTCCAGAAAATCGAGGCCTCCTGGCAAGCCGACTTGGAGAGCTTTCAGGCCATCCGCAACAATTATCTTTTATACTGACCCCACCTTATAGTCCGGGACCAAAGAATATTCCGGAGAAATTTTGGAAAGTTTGTAGCGGAAGGTAGACCGGGTGAGGCCCAGCATGCGGGCCGCCCGGGTTTTGTTGTTGTCGCACTTTTGAAGAGCCTGGAGTATCAGTTCCCGTTCGACTTGGTGGACTGAATTTTCCAGCGACATCCCTTTTGAAAGATCCCCCGTGGTTTTAGATTTAAGGGGTCTCGTTCGGGCGGAATCCACCAGGTATCTCGGCAGGTCAGCCACATCGATCCGGTCTTCTTTGGAGAGAATCATCATCCGTTCAATAACGTTCTGTAATTCCCGCACGTTTCCGGGCCAGTGATATTCCATCAACACCTTCAGCGCTTCCGGAGAAACTCCCCGAACGCTTTTGCCCATGGCGTGATGAAATTTTCTCAAAAGGGTTTCGATGAGGGTAGGAAGGTCTTCAATCCGCTCCCGAAGCGGGGGGAGAGTGATCGGATAGACAAACAACCGGTAATAGAGATCCTCCCGAAACGTCCCTTCCTTGACCAGGGTTTCCAGTTCCTTGTTGGTGGCGGCGATAATGCGGATATCCGCGATTTTGGACCGAACCGCCCCCAGAGGTTCATATTCCCGCTCCTGAATCACCCTTAATATTTTAGCCTGAGTGGGAGGACTCATGGAGGTGACTTCGTCGAGAAATAACGTGCCTCCCGAAGCCAAAGCGATTTTCCCCGGCTTGGCTTTGTCTGCGCCGGTAAACGCCCCCTTTTCATAACCAAACAATTCGCTTTCGAACAACGTATCGGGAAATGCCGAGCAGTTCAGCGCCACGAATGGCCGGGACGCGCGTGGGCTGTTGTAATGGATGGCTTTGGCCAATAGCTCCTTGCCGGTACCGCTTTCTCCCGCCAGCATGACTGTTGTGTTTTGCGGAGCGACCTTGGCCGCCAATTTCAGCGCGTGCAGAATCTGCGGTGAGTTTCCCACGATGGTAGAAAAATCATATTGGGATTCCAGCTCGCGCCGGATAGTGACCAACTCATTCTGCAGGCATTTTTTTTCGTCCTCCACCCGTTTGAGCTCGGTGATGTCTTTGATCACGCCCATGACATAGGCAATTTCCCCGTTTTCCTTGTCAAATATAGGGGTATAGATCGTCTCCACCCAAACCTGCCTGCCCCCCTTGTGATTCAACTCCATGCGCTCTATTTTGGCACCCAGTTCCCCGTAGGAAATTTTGCCACCTTTTTTGGAAATGATATCCCAGGATTGCTGGAAATCGGACAGCTTCCAGTAGGCTTTATCCATCACATCTTCTCGGGAAATGTTGTACAGCTCCTCGCAGGCACGGTTGAAAAGCACCAACCGGTGATCGCTGGCGACAATGAAAACACCATCTAACGCACTGTCCAGAACATATTCGAGGTCGTATTTCATGGGGAAGGAAAACTACAATAAATTTTTTCTCTCAGAAAAAATCTACTCCTATTTCGAGGAGGGGATTTATTTAACTTTTAGATTAATATTTGCCACCCGGTGGATTTTTGCCACTAAATTTTTATTAATAAATGAATAGGTTGCCTGATCCCCCCGGCCCAACTGGCGAATTTTGATCGCTCTCCAGGTTCCCTTCCCTTTGGCAAATGCACAGCAACTCTTTTAAAAACAATTAATTATATCTGGAAAGTGTTTGGCATCAAACTTGTAGTGATTTTAAGTTAGTTGGAGGAGTGACACATTTACCTTGAGGTGGGAAAGGCTTTTCTGCCTTACTTCTCACAGTTAATACATCAATAGAATCATAGGAGGAGAGCGATGAAAGGAAGAAATTTAATATTAATGGGATTGATGGTTCTGACCGCCGGCATTTTATGGGCCGCCCCGGTTTGGGCCGCAGATGAAGTTACAGTGGATCCCTGGTTTGTTGAAACCATGGAAAATAACCAAGCCATTTTAGCACCGGGCACGACCACTTACTGCAACAAGGATTTCCAAGTCGAAAACATGGGCGAAGAAATGGCGGAAGTTTTGATCATCCGGGGAAACGGGGACAACTATGATATCAACCGGATTCCTTCCGGAGGCAAGCTGGGTTACAAATTGCAGGATCGATCGATCTTTGCCACAGGAGCCAGTCAGGGCAACTGGGTTGACGAAGCGCGTATCGTGAATTCCACCTTGGGCGATTCGAAACTCAAAATATATTGTAAATAATTTCACAAGACTACCGGTCTGTTCCAAACCCTATTATCAACACCGGGTTTAAACCGAAACCAAAGGTATTTTAGCTGGGTTTGGGACAGACCGGTGTTAGGAATCAAGAAGGTGGAAATTTCTCAAGGGACGGGCGCTCATGAGGTGATTTCCTAACGAGTGGAAGAAACCACTGCCGGTGGAGCCAAAATCGGTCGACGGACACGCGGCTGGTGGGAAGCCTGCAGTTCGACTTCGCTCAAAAGTACACTGGGAGTGATGCTCGTCACCGGCAGGACTCCCGATTCCGCTGTGCAAAATCCGTTAATAACGGCAGGATCATTGCCCGTGATGAGAATCTTGCTGATTATGGAAAGCGGCGTCCCGACAAAATCGACGCCCCGCACCAACTCTTCCCTGCCGTCCGGAAACACCCTGTACAGGTACAGAGGTTTCCCCTTGAACACTTGGAACTGGCGGGTATTGGTCTGGGTTTCTCCGCCGACGATTTTCTTGACGAATAATCCGTAAGGTTTGTTCTGCTTTTTAACCTCCTCGATCAAGCGTTGCTTCAATGAGACCGCATCCAGGGTAAGATCCGATTTGACCACAAAATTACTCATACGGGACATGGGAGGGTGGATGCCATCGCTCCGGGCATGGCCATTGGTCCGGTTGAACCCCAGAATCGGCGTCCTGGAAAGCAGAAAACTTTTCAGTACTCCGTGGTCGATCAGCACCACGTCCCGGCTCTGTTGGCCCTGATCGTCAGTACGATAATTCCCGATCAGAGGAGTTCCCTCAAAATTCTCCAGAGTGGGGTTGTCTACTACTGTGACAAATTCCGGAAGAATGCGCTGGCCAATTTTTTTCAAAAAGGTCTTGCCGTCTTCGTCTCTCCTCAGCCGGTCCCCTTCCAGCCGGTGGCCGATGGCTTCGTGGAACAAAACAGCAGCCGCATCCGGACTGAAGATGGCCGGCCCAACGTAGGGATCCATTTGTGGGGCTGATTTGAGGGCCTTCAGGGAAACGATCAACTCCCGAGTGGCCCGGACCAACTCCGCCTTGGTTGGAATCTGACTGATTTTTTTAAAGTAAAGGGTTTCCTGGTCATGGAGTTGCGTGCCTTCCAGGGTTTTGGTCCAGGCCTCCAAGTGGATTCCGTATTCCAGATGCGCATCACGGATTTTGTTGCCTTCCGAATCGTAGTAATAACGGATAATCCGGTCGGAAAAAATCTTGACCCTGGATTTTTCGATTCCGGGAGCTTCTTTAAACAAACCGGATACCTCACGGGCCAGCCTCTCCCATTCGGGCATATTCAGCTTCCATTCTGGAATCGAATCAATCTGCACGCGAATCGATTTTCCCTTGGAAAAATCCGGGAGATCATGGCTTTCCACCCCGCTGATGAAACGGCCCTTTTTCCGCAGAAAGCTGACGATCGCCTGTTTGTACCGCAGATCGGTCTCATACCACAGGGCACGCTTGAGGGAATCCAAATCCGGGTCTACCGGGAGGAACTGTTCGACGGAATAACGGTGGCTTTGAGAAGATGAGCTGTCAAATTGAGGATCTCCCACTTTCACATCCACAAACAGGGTGCGGTGCTGATGAGTATCGGAATGAATCAGGGCTCCAAAGCTGGCCGCGACCTCGGCCCGGTCATGGTGTCGAATTTGATAATTGATGAAATAAGGGGGCTCAAAAACATCCACCTTCAATTCGGAAAGCGAGCGGGCCATTTCTTCTTCCATGGCCTGGAAGATGACGGCATCTTCATTGAGGGGAGCGGCATGGGCCGAGCCTGCCGTTACTAGAATGCCAAATAGGATTACGGTGAGTTTTCTTAAAACCATTTCAAAATTCAACCGGACATTGAGAGAAAGAACTTTCTCTTATAAATTAACATAAACTTTCAATTATAATCTATATGTTTTATAATAGATTCAGCGCTAAAAGTACAAAAAACCGTATTATTATATACGGTTCTCTATAAACTAAGAACCAAAAACGCCACAATCTTTCCTGAGATTCAAAAAAATCCTTTAGATTCAATGTTTTATGTAGAAGCCTGCAGAAAATGCGTTTAAAATGATTATTTCCAACTTAATTGCCCTAAACTATTGACAAAACCGGGTTCGGTTCCTATATTTGCCTTTTGGTTAGTAGTTAAAGAAAGCCTATGGAATTAAAACAGACGCTCCTTTCAGACTTGAAAGGGGCCATGAAGTCCAAAGACTCCTTAAAGGTAGACACCCTTCGGTTACTGATTTCCGAAATCAAAAACAAAGAAATTGACCTCCGCGAAGAACTGGGGGACGGGGCTATCACCGCTCTCCTGACCACTCAGATCAAAAGAAGAAAAGAGGCCGCCGGCATGTTTGAACAAGGCGGGCGGGCGGACCTGAAAGAAAAAGAAGAGAAGGAAATGGCCATCCTCCAAGGTTATCTCCCCGAGCAGGTGGGGGAGGAGGAACTGAAACAGCGCATTCAGGCAGTCATCGCAGAAACGGGTGCGCAAGGCCTGAAAGATATGGGCAACGTTATGAAGGTGGTCGTTCCCGAATTCAAAGGTAAAGCGGAGGGCGACCAGATCCGTAAAATCGTCACGGAATTACTGGCTTCCTAAACCGTCAACACAATTTTTGACCTACATAAATAAATTGAAAAAAACGATTCCTGACAGCATCATTGAGGAAATTCGGTCGCGTGCAGATATTTACGAGGTCGTTTCCGAATTTGTTCCTCTCAAGAAGGCGGGCAAAAACTACAAAGGTTTGTGCCCCTTTCATTCTGAGAAA
>QIDN01000252.1 GCA_003229345.1 Nitrospirota bacterium
TTGGAAGCCAGGGCGTAGGCGCTGATGGTGGAAGCTCCGAAACTCCCGAACTGGAACATAAACTCGAAATCGTAATCGAGCGCCCCGTGTTTTCCCGATAGACGAGTGCCTATGCCGTGCCGGACTTCGTTGGCCTGCCCCTGGTCGAAGACGGCCTGTTCGCGGTTGAGACCGATGTAATAGGCATCCAGCTTTTGCGGAAACGTCCAGCCCACGTCGGTCACCGTATGCAGGCCCCAGAATGAATGCTCGTTGCCGGAGTTGTTGTCAAAGTAATCGCGGCTGATTTGTACCGGCCTTCCGGCAAACGCGGTGAAATCCGTGCGCCCCGCCTTCGCCATTAATTTTACGGCATCGTGACTGAGACGCAGGTTGGGCCGTTCCCGGTAATTGAAAAACCGCCGGGTGCCGAAAATGATTTCCTGCCGGCCGACCCGGATCGTGAAATTCGGATTTTTCGAGGACCCTGAGGAAAAGTCCAGGAACAATTGATTGAGGTCCAGCCGGTCCTCGTCCACTCCGCGCGGCCCTCCGGAACGTCCGATTTCGATACCGCTCTGGATCTGCGAGAACAGGCGGAACCGGTCTCCCATGTGGAGATCGGCGTGTAGTAAGTAGCGTTGCAGGTACCAGCCATTGTTATCTTTCACCGTATTGCCGAAGTTTTCGTTACGGATGTTTTCGTAGTGCTGGCGGGTTTCACCGCCAAAGGACAGATAAATCGTCCCGGCGTCATCCAACGGAATGTATTTAATGGGGTCCCAGATATCGGTGCGTCGGCTTGGATCTTTCAAATAACGGTAGTCTTCGAGATAACGCGATGCGTTGTAGGAAGGAGGAGAATTGCCTTTTTCGGCAATGACCGGATCGGCTTGGCCAATAATCGTCAGGCTGATCAAAATACCGGCGCAGATAACCAGAGAGCGCATACTTTTATACGACACCATAAGCCAGCATGGCGTTCGCCACTTTTTTGAAACCTGCGAGGTTGGCCCCCTTTACGTAATTGATATATCCCTCTTCCGCGCCGAAATTGATGCACTGCTGATGGATATCGCTCATAATTCCGCGTAGCTGGAGGTCGACATCCTCCTGGCCCCAGGCCATGTGCATGGTGTTCTGGGTCATTTCCATTCCGGAAACCGCGACCCCTCCGGCATTGGAGGCTTTGCCGGGAGCGTACAGGATTTGGGCGTCATGAAACACCTCGACCGCCTCCGCCAGGGTGGGCATGTTGGCGCCCTCCGCCACAGCCTGGCAACCATTTTTGACCAGAGTTTTGGCATCCTTTTCGTCAATTTCGTTCTGGGTGGCGCAGGGAAACGCCAGGTCGCACGGAATTCCCCACGGTTTTTTATCCGGGTAGAACTTGCATTTGAATTCTTTCGCGTATTCGGAGATGCGTCCGCGCTTGAATGTTTTAAGTTCAATGATGTAGGCCATCTTCTCTTCGTTCAATCCGTCAGGATCATGGATGAAGCCTGAGGAATCGGACAGTGTCACCACTTTAGCGTCGAGTTGAATCAATTTTTCAGCCGTGTACAGAGCGACATTCCCGGAACCGGAGACCACGCATACCTTGCCTTTCAAGTCCCCTCCTTTGTGTTTGAGCATTTCTTCCATGAAGTAGGCGCATCCGTAGCCGGTGGCTTCCTTGCGGATAAGACTGCCGCCGTATTCCAAGGCCTTGCCGGTCAACACTCCGGTAAATTCATTGAACAGGCGTTTGTACTGGCCGAACATGAAACTGATTTCGCGTGTGCCGACGCCAATATCTCCCGCTGGAATGTCGACATTGGGACCGATGTGCTGGCTGAGCTCGGTCATGAACGCCTGGCAGAACCGCATGACTTCACGTTCGGATTTTCCTTTGGGATCGAAATCGGCTCCGCCCTTTCCCGAACCCATGGGCAGGGTGGTCAGGCTGTTTTTGAAAGTCTGCTCAAAGCCGAGAAATTTTAAAATACTCAGATTGACGGAGGGATGGAATCGGATGCCGCCTTTGTAGGGGCCGATGGCGTTGCTGAACTGGACCCGGTACCCGCGGTTGACGTGGATGCGACCCGTATCATCCTCCCAGCACACACGGAAGATGATGGTCCGGTCCGGTTCGGTCATGCGCTCCAGTATGCGGGAGTGAATATATTTTGGATTTTCGTTGATGTACGGAATCACCGTTCCGGCAACCTCGTGCACCGCCTGGTGGAATTCCGTTTCACCGGGATTGCGTCCGATCAATCTCGTCATGAAATCATCCAAGTCTATTTGCAGTTTATCTCCCATCAGACGCTCCCTTGGCAAATAATTAGGTATCGTATAAATTTCGAAGAAAAATGTTGTTTAATTCAGCATCGCATCGTCCGGGTTGACGGGCATGTGTCCAATCGTAAATACCATGGACTCTTTCGATTCCCGGACCTGAATTCCCTTATTATGCCGAACCTCGAACATTCGGTTAAAGACTTCCGTATCCAAACTGCAGGAGCCTCCGTTTTCCTCGATCATAACCATAAGCGCAACGAGCAGTTTTTCGATATGTGGGTCCATTTTCATCCAATCCGTTTCAAGTATTTTTACTACACAACCACCGCCAGCTCAACCAGGCCCATGTGAAAAACATTCCCAGCCAACCGAGGGTTTTGGTGGTCCCTGCGATAATAGATGTCTTACCCAGTACGTCCCACATCGTGAATAAATTTCTCCAATCGTGAGCTTCGCTCCCCAAACCACCGATCAACGGCAAAAGAAGAACCTGGGCGTCGGCCATATACACGGCCACATCCAGAAAATTTTCAAAAAACCAGAACCCGCCGACGGTACACCCAAGCGCATCGCGCTGCCGCCAGAAGGCTACCGTCACTATCAGGGGAATCAGGAGTTGTCCGAGCGTTCCTCCCAGAATGTTCATGGTACGGCCAAAAAAACTGAACGCGGGGTGGCCGAATTCATGGAAAACCAAGTTTACCCTATGCAACCCTCTCATCCAAAAAGAATGATGGCCCAATAAATCCGTCTTCAGTAAATACATCAAAAATGCAAAGCAAACGGAGGCCACCACCAGCGCCCAAAAGGGAACCGGTTTCCAGGGATAAGATGCCGGTTCCACACCTCTGGCCCAGAGCTGGGCCAATAGGCCAGGGTCCGGTTCATGCTCCTGAGGGGCCGGGTTCTTGTCAAATTCCAAATAATTTCTGGAGTGTTTTCTTTTACCTTTGTTCGATTTTAGTGGCATAGCGTAGTCACCTAAATTGGACTAACCCTTGTCTTTTTGATAAAAATTGGAGGGTTCTAAAATGCTCTTCCTTTCATGGTAAGCAAGGATGTGGATCGATCCAAGTAAAAAGGTTTACCTCGATAGAGGATATGGTACACTTGCCCAAATTTGTTTTAGAGTCATCCAGGATAAAGTGATTTTCCAACCTGTCTATTGATGAAGGTGGATTCATGCTCCGTCTGATCATCAAAGTTTTAAAAGCCCTGAATTCCAACGAAGCTCCCTGGCAAATCAGCCTGGGGATCATTTTTGGCTCGATTCTCGGGCTCACCCCCTTCCTCAGCCTCCACAATCTGGTCGTCCTGTTTCTGGCTCTGGTAATCAATCTGAATATCAGCATGATGATCGTCAGCTGTGCTGTATTTTCCCTGATCGCCTACGTCTTGGATCCCTTATTTCATCAATTGGGTTTTGCTATTTTGACCTCCCCAAGTCTGGAAGGATTGTGGACCCAGTTTTTCAGTTGCCCCGTACTTCTTCTGGCGAACCTGAATAACACGATTGTCATGGGCAGCCTGATTTCCACTCTGGTCGCTGCGGTTCCTCTGTTTTTCCTGTTCAACGTTCTGGTCGTGAAATACCGGGACGCTTACAATGCCTTCATCGGTAAATTTCCCATGTTGAAATTTCTGAGAGTGCTGGACTTTTACGGGAAACATTCATGACGCCTGCCAACAAAAAATTCAGGGTTCTGGGAATCGCCGTTTTCGGTGTTCTAACCGGCCTGATCGGCGTATTTTTTGTATTGTTTTTGGACGGAATCGTTAAAGATACGATTGAAGACCGAGGTTCCATCGTAATGGAATCGCAAATTGATATTGCTTCTTTATCCATCTCGCTGCTGTCTCAATCGATGGACATTGGAAACCTCCAAATCGCGAACGCCGACAAACTGGATGAAAACCTGGTGCAAGCCGACCGCATCAAGTTTGATTTTGATGGAAGCAGGGCGTTCTCCAAAAAGGTGATTATTGATGACATGAGGTTGGAAGGTCTGCGCCTGAATCAGAAAAGGGAGGTGCCCGCAAAACCATACAAACCCTCAAGCGAGGAGCCTGATCCCGGGAAAGACTCCGAAGATACGTCTTCCACCGGGTTTGGCGTACCCCTGGGATTAGATTTTAAAAACCCGAAAGATATTCTAAAAAATGAAACGTTGGAAACTCTGGAAGTGATCGAAAAGACAAAGGGTGACTTGAAGGCGCTTAAAACCAAATGGCAAACCCAAGTCGATCAGCAATTGAGCAAAGAAAGCCTGGCTCAAATCCAGCAACGTATCAAGGATCTTCAAGCCAAAAGCAAAAACCTGAAAGACCCAAGGACGATTCAGTCGATCACTGCTGAAATCCAGGCACTGCAGAAGGACATTCAAACCCGAATCGATGCTATTCAAAATTTCAGAAAGGACCTGGAAGCTGACATCCGCCAAGCCAGAAAATTGGCTTCCAAAATCAAGGGTCTACCCAAAAAAGATTTTGATCGGTTGAGAAAAAAATACTCACTGGATCTGAAAGGCGGGACCGGGCTGGTCAGCAAAATGATTTCCGGTCCTTTGAAAGCCAAAATCGATAAAGCGTGGGGATATTACAAAAAGATCAGCCCCTACCTGAAAAGCGATTCGAAATCCGAACCAAAACCGGAAAAAATGGAACGCGGCAAGGGACAATTCATAAAATTCACTTCTCCGAACCCTTTCCCCGATTTTTTAATCCGAAAGGCCAAACTTTCCCTGAATGTATGGGACCAGGATGTGGAGGGAGATTTTCAAGGGTTGACCAACGATCCCAAAGTTTACGGCAAGCCGTTTCATCTCAATTTCATCGCAAGTCAAAACGAGGCATTCAAAAAATTCAGATTGAATTTGGTTCTGGACCGGACCCGTGCAAAATCGAAAGATTTTTTGGAAGCTCATGTGGCTTCTCTGAAAATTAAACCTGTTCCGCTTGGAGACTGGGCAACCTTGACTCAGGGATTTGCAGACATCAATGGGGTGATAGATATTCAGAACGAGCAAAAATTTATAGGCAATTTTACAGTCAAGGTGCACGGCGCGTCATTCGCGCAAACCGGTGAGGCCGCAAACGAGATGTCCCGCGTTTTGGGGAAGGTTCTGAAATCCATCAACCAATTTTACATTCAGGGCATAATCGACGGAACTCCAGACGCATATACGCTGAGCATCA
>QIDN01000068.1 GCA_003229345.1 Nitrospirota bacterium
AACTGTGGTAAAAAAAGAGGAGAACACGCCGGGCAGTACCTCAAGGGTTCCATCGACGGCGGCATCCAATGGTTTTTTGCCTCGTTGGGAATGGGAAGAAATGTTTTCCGAAATGACAATGGCGTCGTCCATGAGGAGTCCCAAAGCCACCAGCAATCCCACCATGGTCAACATGTTTAGGGAAAAACCTATGAGATGCATGACATAAAAGGTGCCCAGGAAAGAAACCGGGAGTCCCATCGTCACCCAAAAGGAGGTTCGCAAGGTGAAGAACAGCCACATGGTCAAAAAAACCAGGATCAAACCTTGAATGCCATTTCTTGAGAGCATGGCCAGACGGTCACGAACAATATCCGAAACATTTTGAGTGAGAACCATTTTCACTTCCGGGGGATGTCGCAGGCGTTCCTTTTCCAGGAAATTCTGTACGGCATCCAGAATATTAAGCGAATCCTCACTTTTCATTTTCATGATTTTTAACAAGCCGGCCCGTTGCCCATTAAAGATTATTTTGTCTTCATCCAATTCAAACCGGTCCGTAATTTCAGCAATATCTCCCAGTCGAATTTCCTCGCCGGTTGATTGTGAGATGATAATTAGATTTTCGAATTCCGGTACCGAGTACCGTTTATCCTGAAATCGGAGCAGGACGTTCTGATCGGGAGTTTCAATGGTTCCGGCAGGCAGGTCTACATTTTGGCGGGAAAGATTTTCGGTGATGTCGTTAAGATTCATCCCTAATTGCAGGAGGTTCTGCGCGGGAATCTCGATGCGGATTTGGTGGTCCGAAAAACCCAGAATATTGACTTGGGACACTTCATCCAAAAGTAACAGGCGGTCTTTTAATTTTTCAGAAAATAACTTCAGGTCGGGTACCGACATGGGACCCGTAACCGCCACGGATACCACCGGATCGACTTTCCCCAATTGTTTAATGATGGCGCGTTCCACCTCGTCGGGGAAATCGTCGATCGCTTCCACCTCTGTTTTGATGTCATCCAAAAAGCGCGAAAAGTCGCCTTCATCCCGCATCTCCACCACCACCCGGGCCCGATTTTCCTGGGCCTCACTGCGGATTTCATCAATGTGGTTGACTTCATCGAGGGAGTCTTCAATACGCTGGCAAATGGCTTCTTCAATTTCTTCGGTGCTGGCCCCGGGGTAGTTCACTAGTATCTCGACTTTCTTAGGGGTGAAGTCTGGGAAGGTCTCGCGGCGAATATCCTGAACCGTGCCCAGCCCGAGGAAAATGAAAATCAGCATTAAAAGGTTGGCGGCGGGCGGATGACTGGCGAAAAAACGAATGATGGGTCCGGACATTTTATTTTACGGTTTCGGAGCCGGTGGCCTCTTTGATAATTTTGGAAAGAGCGGCCTCGTCTGTTTGAGGTTTGAGAAGCATACCGCTGATGGCTGGAACCAGATCGCTGATTATGATTTTTTCGCCGGGACGAATTCCCGATTTGACCGATACGAGATTCCCTTGTTGAAAATCGATTTCAATTAGCCTTTTTTCCAGCCGGTTTTTTTCGTTGGCGATATAAATCTGTCCCTGGTGGACTGCCGATCTGGGAATAACGATTGTTCGGTCTCGCGGTTTTCCTCTTAGTTCTACTTCGACATACATATTTTTTTGCAAGGGCGGTTTTTTGCCCGGTTGAATTTTCTGGAAGGGGTTATCCACGGCGACATACACCCCAATCGAACCGGTCTTGATATCCGTTTCTCCAAAGCGTGCGAAACGTCCCTCCCATTCCGCCACGCGTCCCCCCATTTCGAGGCGAACGATGGCTTTGAGGCCCAGCATGCCCTGGACATCTCCCCGGCTCAAGTTTTTTAAATTCTGGATATCAATGGGTTTCTTCAAGTTCCTGGGGATTAAATTTTTCATGTAGTGACGGGGGACTTGAACCAAAACTTCCGAGGTTCCTACGCTATCAAGGACAATCAGGACTTCTCCTGCCGTGGCCGCCTGGCCTTGTTGGATATTGATTTCCGCCACCCGGCTGTCAAACGGTGCTTTGATCACGGTTTTTTTCAAGGTGATTCGTGCATCCTGGGATCGAGTTTGGAGGGCACGCAGGGAGGCTTTCATGGCGCGGCGCTCCGAGGGCAGTTGATTCAATATTCCTTTGTAATTTTCGACCGTATTCTTTTGTGTTAAAAGATTCTGTTCCTCTCGATTCAGGTCGGAACGGGAAATGATGCCGCTCTCAAAGAGCTTTTGTTTCCGTTCCAGCTCATTTCTATAAATTTCCAGGGAGCGTTTTTCCACCTCAAGTTGCCGTTGGGTATCGGCTTTTTTTTGGTCCAATTCTTCAATTTGCGCCTGAATTTTTTGTATTTCGGCTTGGATTTCCTGCAAGGCCAATTGACTCTGCTCCGGCGCAATACTGATTAATAGATCGCCCTTGGCCACGAAAGCCCCCTGGTGTAAATCGGGATCGAAATCTACAATCCTTCCGGCGACCTCTGCGACAGCTTTCCAGGTTCGCTCTGGTTGAACGTAACCGTTGCCAACGGCGATGGGAATTAAAATAACTTTTGGGGCGGGGATGATGCGGACCGGCTTGGCCCGTTCCTGGATTTGGGTTTTTTCCGGGCCGGTCTTGCTTTGAGACATGTACCAGAAAACAGCGATTCCTAAAATAAGACCCGGCAACAGCAGGAGTTTTTTCATGGAGATCCCAAAAAGCGGGTGGACTCGATATTGGACAGCGACCCATTAAAACAGGATATGATCAAAACATCAAAAAAAAGGCTTCAGGTGAGTGGCTTAAGCTTTATAAAAGGGTAGGGACTTGCAGGCTGTTCTTGGCGATACCTGGTCAGCAGGCGGATTTCTTTATGAAGAATTCGAGGGCTAACCGCTTTCTGCTTCACGGACGGACCGGGCAATAGCTTGGCTGGCTCTCGCGCTGATGAATCGTTGCTGGTCGTAACCCCATACGATTTCGCAGGCGAGGTCCGGGTAACGGTCGACCAACGGGAGGGCTACATCGTCCACCATCCATCGGCCATGTCGCTGGTCCTCCTTGATATGCAGTCCCCAGTAGTTGGCCGCCTCTGGACTCAAGCCTAGACGCTCTCCGGCGAGTTTGTAATTTTCAAATGCTGCAGGAACCGAAACTTCAAAGAAAAGAAGAGAGCCGATATAACGTAAAAAATTCCGCTTGCGCTCGCAAAGAAAAAAACTGTGATTGATGTTGGCTAGAACCTCCCAAGGAGCCAAATCAAAGTAAGCTTCCGGCCGGGTGTCCATCTTGAATTTCTCCAGCATGATAGAGAAATAGGTCGAATGTTTCCTGGCCAAGATTCCTTTTCCGTACTCTTCGGAAAAAATTCGGGTGAGCATCGATTGCACTTCATTCCCGACCCCTCCTAAAACCCGGGAGAGTTGGCTCGCCTCAACCAATCCGTCGAGAGAAGCAATGGCTAGAAGCCGGCGGTACCCGATTTTCGTCATCTCATTTCGAAAATAAAGGCCTTCCGCTGAAGGTTTCGGATCGAGGTCTTCAGTCACCCGATGCCTCAATGTTTTTCTGACTTCAACAATCGTATCGATCGGTTCAATATTTATATGGCTCGAGTCCCAATTCTGCCAAGCCGATTCGATTCGGCTTTGGATCCCGAAAAGATAATGAGAACCTTCATTGGTATAATTCTCCAGGTCGTCATACCAAAAAAGTTTCAACCGGTTGATGCGATACAGGATTCTTTGAAGAAAAAGAAGGGCCTGTGGTTCGCACTCTGCCTCATCAAGGCCACCCGAAAGAGCGCACTCCAGCGCATCCTCGAAGGGCTCTTTTAATGTAGATTTTTTGGCAACTTTCTGGTCCAGGTCACCCAAATGAAGCAATTGAACGAATTGACGCTCAGCATCCTGGTAATCAATGTCAGAGACTTCTGCCGTTGATTCTATTTTTAAATGCATTTGGATTTCATTCGAAAATATTTAACTTTTTTGGATTGCGCTGTACGTTTGGAAGAATGTACCATAGCACACTATTGCGAAGACCCCAAACATCAGGGTTACATTGCCTGTACTATAAGGACAATAATGTCATTTGATTTTAAAAACCTCAGGCCAGATAATGATTCCAACTCGAAGGATTATGAGTTTACGCAAGCGGTTATTAAAGGGTTGTCTGAAGAGCGAAAAAGATTGCCTTCATGGCTTATATTCGATGATCGCGGGAGTGAGATATTTGAAGAAATCGTGGGGCTGGAAAATTATCACCCTGCTGTTTGCGAGTTTGAAATATTCTATACACACAAACAAACCCTTGCAGATATCATTTCTGATGAAGCGTTGCAGATTATTGATCTTGGTTCGGGAGATGCGCGAAAGACGACGGTCCTTCTTGATCAATTAGTAAAAAATAAACTGCAGATTCATTATATTCCCATAGACATCTCTGCCGGCGCCGTTAGAAATCTGGTGACCTCACTGGAATCAAAATTCGGTAACACTTCATTGGCAGTCACCGGGATCGCCTCCGACTACTTTCAAGGGCTGGAAGCTGTTCTGCGCAAGCAGTTCAAGCGAAACTTTGTTTTTTTTCTGGGATCGACCATCGGAAACCAGGATTATCCTGCCGCTGGGAAGTTTTTGCGCCGATTATCGGATTCTCTCAATAAAGGGGATTACGTGATGATCGGGTTTGATCTCATGAAAAACCCGAAGCTCCTCTATCGCGCTTACAACGACCCCGGGGGTGTTTTTCAAAAATTCAATTTGCATCTATTGGACCGCATCAACCAGCAGCTGGGAGCGAACTTCGTTAAAAGTAACTTTGTTCAGGAAGGGCATTATAGTGAACGGTCCCATGCCGTTGAAAGCTATATTTACAGCACAAAGGAGCAGACAGTCCGAATCGATGCCCTGAATCGGGAGTTCCATTTTGGATTGTGGGAAGGGATGCAGACCGAACATTCTTACAAATATACGATGCCTGAAATCGAAGCGTTGGCTCAAAATAATGGATTTGAAATCGCGGAACATCTTTTTGATTCTAAACAGTTCTTTGTGGATTCGATCTGGAAAGTTAAAGGATAATATTTTATAACCTGATTTGTGATATTCCTTACAGGAGCAGGTCACATAAATAAGGAGATTGAGTATGGATGTATTTGACGCTATTTACCAGAGGCGAGCCATTAAGCAGTATGATCCCCAGCATAAACTGTCTCTGGAAGAGGAAACCAAACTGCTTGAGGCTGCCATTCAGGCGCCCACCAGCTTCAATATTCAACACTGGCGTTTCGTCATCGTTCGAGATCCTGATCTACGAAAAAGAATCCGCACGGAATTTGGAAACGACCAGGCTCAAATGACAGATGCGTCTCTGCTCATTATCATGGCGGCTGATACCAAGGCCTGGCAGAAAAATCCGGAACGCTATT
>QIDN01000139.1 GCA_003229345.1 Nitrospirota bacterium
ATTCGCGCTCAATTTTTCCTTCCACTTCTTCTTTACCCAACTGCATAAGAACATCTCTATTGCGAGCCTTCAGCCTTACCGCTCCTTGTCCCAAAGATCGCGAAGCAACACGAAACATCGCATAAACCATTGTCATCAACTGGGTAATCACATAGTGAATGGATGACCGCATCATATACAAGCCTGCCATCAGCAAAAATACCAGGATCAATAAGGAAACCCCAGGTTGATTGGGGAAAAACATCCATCCTTTTAAGCTTGAATTCAAACTGTCCATTTAATAACTCCTGGGGGCCAACAGATTCGGGACCTTTCTGTACGGTGTCCCCAAATTTCGGCTATAAGGTTTACAATCAAAAATCCTTCTATTTACCTTAGTTAGTTGCAAACCGTGTGCCAACACCGCAGGATATATCAAGAAACTTAAGCCCTTGATATATATTCCCTTACTTCTCCGCCTCCTTCACCAAAATAATTACATAGGCATTCCTTGTTCAAATTTTCATACACATGCACAAAAAAGTTGACTAAATAATGTTAATCCAGTTGTTTTGCAATAGGACTGGGAAGCCTCGCCCGATCAAGGCAGGAAAGGATAGGAACGGGTTTCATACCCGTGATTTCCCCAGTGACTGAGGGGAGGAGCGCTCGCCGCAGAAGGACATTCAGAGCGACGGGGGGTCGTGGCGTTTGGCTGCCTCCACGGTCAATTCATGCTCAAATTGTTTCAATTCCGCACCCGGGATGCGGACATGAAAACTAAAATAATTTTCGTGTCGGTTTTTCATCGCTCGTAATATCTCGACATACTTCCCGAACCGTTTGGAAAGCTTTTCCATCACGTCCGATAACCCGGACCGTCCGCCTTTGATCGCCTTCAAACTGGATGCGGCGGAATAATAGTAGGTTTCACCCTTGTCGAAATAGGCATCGCCCAGCAGGTTGGAATCGGGGTTTAATAAACCGAGGTTGAGGAGCAGGAAATCAGCGTTGATCTTGTAGGCAAGATATTTTTTAGCACGATCGTCAAAACTGATTGCCTCCTGCCCGATGTCCGATTCGAGGCTCACCAAGTATTTGTTGACCAAAGAAAGGGTCTGGGGATTCGCCAACTCCGCCAGGGTGAGGGTGATGTACTGGTTCACATCCTCATCGTATTTCAAATCGTTTTCCTTGACCGCCAACCAGTTTTGATCGTACCAATCGTCATCCCGTCCCAGCTCGAGGATAAGATCATAGCCTTCGTTCGATTCGCTCCCGCTGTCGATGCGGGCGCCTAAAAACTGTTCGAAGAAATACGACTCCGTGGTCTCAACGTCCTTCGTATCCAGATGCGTAAACTTCATGGCTCGGCTCATTCCAACCTCCCATTCACTGTAAGCGCTGAATGATATTAGTATAAGGAGTTCAAGGAAGAGGGGAAGTATTTTTTGCAGCTCTTTTCAAACTTGTTGGCAGTCGATTGGAGGGAGTGCCAGGAGGGGATTGGTTTTTTAAAACCAAACTATTAACCTGATTCAATAAGGTCCGTGGAGAACTCAAGGGTGTCATGGCAGTCGCTGGTTTTCTTTTTTTATCTCAATGCAATCTTCCGCACAATTTGAAAAGCCGGGAAACCTGAGAAAAAAGCTCCCCGAAGCGCCCCGGAAGGCCGATCTCCACCCAAAAAACCAGATCCAAAATAATTGCCGATTCGAACGACTTTGGACTCGTATATTTCCACGTTTAATTTATAATTCCATTACTTAAAAATTCTCTCCTCAGAGGGTCCCATCGTGGTCCCTTTCGTGGAAGAGGCGGGGCAAATAAATTCCCATGTCAAAACTGAATTTCAAATTTCTTTTTTTAGGATTTATTCTGATCGTGGCAGGATGCGAGGGAAGCGTTGAAGATCCAGTAGTCCCCAGTGGCGTCACCGATCCGCAAGAGTTGACTCAGCTTGCTTTTCAAAAACAGGAGATCGGCGCCTTCGAAGAAGCGATTGAAATTCTCAACAAGGCCTTGGAATTCGATCCCAAATTCGTTCCGGCACACTATCGAAAAGGATCGGTTTATGAGGAATGGGACCAACGCAAGGAAGCAATTGCCGCCTATCAGCAGGCGTTGAAACTCGATCCAAAACACCTCGACGCCCGGCTGGGGTTGGCCTCGGCTTATGGCAAATCACGTAAAAACGAGTTAGCCATTCGGGAATACGAAAAAGTGGCGGAATTAAAACCCACCGATCCCGAGATTCATTTTAAAATTGCGCTGGAGTATTGGTATCTCCAAAAATTGCCGGAAACCGCGGAGCATTACCGAAAAGTGATTGCTCTGAATCCCGATCACCTGCAGGCGCACCTCAACCTGGCCAGTGTCTATGAACACATGAAAAAATGGGATCAATCCCTAAAGGAAATTGCCCTCTCCATCCAACTCGGAAAACAAACCGGAAACCAACAAGCCGTATCCATTGCCGAAAACAAACTTCTCTTTTTAAAGGGAAGAATGAACTTAACGGAAGAGGAAATGGAGCGCAGAACGAAACCGCCTTTTTAAGATTTGCGGAAGCTGTCAATTGACTTTCCTTATACCTCGAACACCACTTTTGGAGCACATATCAAATCTATGCCGGGTTACTAACCCATTAAAAAAATATACGGATTTTACGCAACATTCTGAATTTCCAACGTCTAGAGTATCCTTTGACCAAAATAAATAAGCAGTTCCATCTTTAAAAATTTTATTAAGGCCTAGAGGATATTCCGGATCATGATCATAGCTAATGGCATTTTCTTCAAAGTCATCATAAATGCTTAAAAGCTCAGCCACGGTAGGCATGTCCCAATCGCTATAGCCGCCAAGTTGCAACTCTGAAATATATTTATTGGCTTCATTCCAATCAAGACACTTTCCTAAATCGGAATAGCTATCAGCCTTGGCCCACATCAATAGCGAATTCTTATCCGTTATGGTTCCATCTCCATTATCCACATACCTGTTTCTGGACTCATAAGACTTAACTGGGGGCGCTCTGTGAGGTGGAGAGATATAAGGAGGCCGTTGGCTGTGAGATGGATATGTTTTCCCCTCGCCCAAAGCTTCAATGGTTGAACATAAAATTAACAAAACCGTAGCAACACTAATTAAGCGTCCTAGTTGTTTATGGAATCTCCTTAACAGCATGCTGGTATTCCAAAGCAGTAATTTGTTGGCAACACTCATAATGAACGCCATTTTCTCACTTCCGAGCCTTTAAGGATTTCTATTTTAATAAGCCAAGAAAGCATTCCCTTCCCTATTGAATACTTTATAATAATCTTGTTATCAACAAGAAAATATGCGTTTTTCAAGGTCCGTATCAGCTTCCCCCTGGCAATTGCCGACGATTTGTCACCAGCAATTAGCTGTGATCCGAGTTTCAAGGCCACCAGACTCAGGGGGCAGTCCTCCCCAACCGGGAACCAGCAGGCCATTTCTATTGCTGAAAACAAGCTTCTCTTTTTAAAGGGGAGAATGAACTTGACGGAATAGGAAATGGAACGCAGGACCAAGCCGCCTTTTAATTAGGACTCTACCGGAAGTCACCTTCCCAACAACACTGGATCCCTTTTCTCGTTGCTGAACACAGAACTAAAATCTCAGCGTTCATAGTAGAGCTCAGCAGACCTTCCGGGTATTCTATCCCTATAAAAGGTGCGCGTATCGTCTCCCTGGCGGGAGGAGTTTGCCACTTTGGAAACCAGTGGTATAGAAAATGAGAGCGGCATTTCTCTCTGAAAAACTTCTCATGCTCCCACTCCACCTCCGCCATGGTCAACAAATCATCGAGAAATTCGACATAACCCGCGACGAGGGCATATTCAGCCGCATCTTCGTATTCCTTTATATTGCGGCTTTCAAGCAACCCCGCCCCATACATGGGAGCGAACCAGCCACTCAACGAACACAAATACCCCAGCGTTTTCCCAATCCACCCCATTGTACGGTCCTGAGGGACGGACGGAGCCTCCCCAAGAATAGAAAGTATTTCCCCTACTCTCTCCCGGTGGTAAATCTCCTCCAACTCGATGCGATAAATCATCATCTTTTCAGCAGGGTCACTGACTGACTTGCGATGCCCCGTGTAAGCGTTGATGGCTCCCAACTCCCCGGAATAAGCATTTTTCAAGGTACGTATCAGCTTTCCCCTGGCAATTACCGGGGACAATTTATCCGTATCCGGCTGTGACTCGAGCTTCAAGTCCACCAGACCCAGGGAACTGTCCTCCCAAACCGTATTCCATGCAGGCTGATTGGAATCTCTCATGTGACCCTCCTTTTCGATCCTCAATGCGGAAAGCGAAAAGATGCTTCAAATCGACCCAACAGGTCCTGCATCCCTTCCCCAATTCAATTCCGGCTTCATACGGAACGTATTAATCTGATTAACCTATTATAATCTGCTCAAACAGAATTGGAAGTCTTTTTTTGAACATGTTCAATTATTTTAATTGCCTATTGATTTATTTAGACTTATAATATGAACATGTTCAAATATTTGGATTGAAAAACTTATGATTTCTGCCACTTCAAAAAAAACAGCAAAAGCTCAGAAAACCAGGGAAATTATCCTGAAAGCCGCCCTGGAACAATTTAAAGAAAAAGGGTATGGCGGAACCACGATGCGGGATATTGCCAAGCAGGCAGACGTGTCCGTCGGCAATGCTTATTACTACTTTCAATCCAAGGAAGAGATGATTCTCGAGGTATTTGTCCGCTCTCAGCGGGATGCGGAAATTCGGAATCGGGAGACCTGCCGCCAGACGCGGAGTTTCAAAACCCGGTTTTTAGACCTCCAGTTTCACCGATTGGACCTATTATCCGAGCACAGAGAGCTGTTTGTGGTGTTGACCCAAGCCGGGATCCATCCCGATCACCCTCTTTCACCGTTTTCAGCAGAAATGGCTTTCTTAAGAAATGAAGCAACGGCCTTGATTAGTGAGTCTGTGGAAGGCAGTGATTTGAAAGTGACCTCTTCGCTTCGGCCCTACCTACCCCGGCTTTTGTGGTTGTTCAATTTGGCGATTATATTGTTTTGGTCTCTGGACGGATCCAGGGAACAAAAAAACACCCGGCGTCTGGTGGAACTCAGCCTCAGCCTGATGGTTCCTTTATTCGGACTCACCCTATTGCCGCTGGCGGGCATGTTCAACCGAATGGTCATCGAAATTCATGACCTGCTCAGTTCAATGATCCGAGAGAACCCAGCACCGCCAACGCACAGGAAAACAAAATAAAAAAATAAGTCTCATTAACTAAAAATATCCGAAGTGACCGACTACCCAGGAGAAAGTGTAATGGATATCCTTTTCGATCAAATTAAA
>QIDN01000143.1 GCA_003229345.1 Nitrospirota bacterium
CAGCGGCGCATCCTGGGCGAGGGCGCAGTCAGCGCCGCCATGATCCCGGTCTACGGCGAGTACCTGAACACCAAAAGCGAAGAAGATACCCAAAACTTCGCCTCCAACCTGTTCAATATCCAGTTTACGGTACTGGTCATCACTTCATTCGCGATTGTCACCTTCGCGCCTTTCCTGATCATGGCGTTTGCGCCGGGATTTATGGATGAGCCCGACAAATTTGATTTAACAGTGACGTTAACGCGGTGGATGGGACCTTACCTGATTCTGGTGGGAATGAGCGCGTTCTGTATGGGTATTCTGAACACCCATGGTATTTTCAAACTTTCCGCCGCGGCGCCGATCCTGGTCAACATCTCTATGATCCTCGGTGCTCTGATTCTGTCTCCCTACCTGAAGGAACCCATCATGGGTCTGGCCATCGGTGTTCTTGTGGGGGGCCTTTTACAGTTTTGGGTACAATTTCCGACAACCTTGCGCAAGGGATTGAAACTGTCGTCTCATTTCAATTGGAAACATCCCGGCATCATCAAAGTCGGAAAACTGTTGGGTCCGGCCATTCTGGGTTTCGGCGTTTATGAAATCAACCTGCTGGTAGACACGCTGTTGGCGTCCCTGCTGGCGGGCGGGTCCGTTTCCTATTTGTATTATGCCAACCGGATGGTGCAATTGCCGCTCGGCGTTTTCGGCGTGGCATTGGGAGTGGCTATCCTGCCGATGCTGACTGGACAGGCGGCCCGACAGGAAACCGAGGAATTCCGTGGCACATTGGCGTTCGGTATCCGGTTGATCCTGTTCATCACCGTACCGGCTACGGTGGGGTTGATCATTTTAAGTTTCCCGATCATCAATACATTATGGGAACGCGGCGAGTTTTTGCGGAGCACGACCGAAGGAACCCGCCTGGCGTTGATTTATTATTCGGTCGGGTTATGCGCGTTTGCCGGAACCAAGGTGCTGGTTTCAGCCTTCTATTCACTTCAGGACACCAAGACCCCAATGAAAATTGGAATCTATTCCATGTTGCTCAATGTGGCTCTCGCCATTATCCTGATGGGCCCACTCAAACACGGAGGCATCGCGCTGGCCACTTCCCTTTCATCCATTTTCAACGCGGCGGCGCTGGTATTTCTCCTGAAGAAGAAATTGGGGCGCATGGGGGGACGTAGCATTATAAACTCTATGGTTCAATTGATAATCGCCGTCACCCTCATGGGATTGGGAATCTATTTTGCCAACACGTGGTGGTTCGATCCACAGGCACCCCTGATCGAACGCATAGGGATTTTATTTGGAGAAATAACGCTGGGCGTGATTATTTATATCTGTGCTTCGTGGGCGATGAAAAACGAGGAGCTGAAATTCATCCACCAGTTGATCCGTGAAAAAAGAGGCCCGCGCCCTGCCTGATTTTTTTAATGAAACGCCCTTGTGTTCTCTCCCTCGTTCCCTATAATGAGCCTCCCGAAAATGTTAACCTCAACGAAGGAATCAAGCAATGCTGGCCTGTTTGGATTTGGAAGGGGTACTCGTTCCCGAAATCTGGATCGATTTTGCGGAACAAACCGGTATCGAAAAACTGCGTCTGACCACCCGGGATATCCCGGATTACGACGAACTGATGCGCGGCCGACTCAAGATACTGGATGAAAACAATCTCAAGCTGGCGGATATCCAGAATGTGATCCAGAAGATCAAACCACTCGAAGGGGCCTGTGACTTTCTGGAATGGCTGAAGTCGGAGTTTCAGGTGATCATTCTTTCCGATACTTTTTACCAGTTTGCAGGACCGCTCATGGCGCAATTGGATTATCCCACCCTGTTCTGCAATGAACTGATTGTCGATAAGGAAGGACGCATCGCCAACTACCGCCTGAGACAGGCCGACGGCAAAACCAAAGCGGTGGCCGCATTACAGAGTTTAAATTTTCAGGTGGTGGCTGCCGGGGATTCTTACAATGATACGGGGATGCTGAAACAAGCGGATGCAGGTATTTTTTTCCGGCCGCCGGAGAGCATCACGAAGGAGTTTCCTCAATTCCCCGTCACTCATCAGTACGAGGAAATGAAACAAGCCTTCCAGCAAGCCAGGGCTGACTTGACGAAGTGACGGTTGTTCATTCAATCGAGGTGGAGAGCAGGCGAGTGGCGATCCAACCCTTTTTACCGCCCATATCAATCTGAGTCCAGTGTTCCCTTTTCTCAAGAATGACCAGGTGTTCTCCCTTGCCCGCCCCGCCGATAATCTTCGATTGTTTGCTGGGTTGTTCCCGGATATTGGCAAACGACACATTGACATAGTGGATCAGCTGGTAGTCATCATCCTTGGGAATATCTTGCGCCTTCTCCTCCACAGGAGTTTCCATAACACCGTCGAAAAAAGCCTGGTAATCCCAGTTCGCTTTGTAAGCCACAAGCACCGCAAACAACAGGGTAAGCAGAGAGATTTTCTTCATAGCCTGCCAGAAAGTCATTCCTGATTCTGGAATTTCCACAGGCCGTATCGGCGGGCCGCAATGCTCACAAAAGGCCGCACCCCGCGGCAAAGGTTTATTGCAGGAAATGCAATAATCCCTGATCAAGGCATCTTGTCTTTTGGTAATTTCGTCAAAATTCATAATCCACTCATACTGAAGAACTTAATCGGTAAATTTCATGATATTTATTTTTCAAATAAGCGATGAAGTGCGCGGGGCTCAGGGCTTCCCCCGTCACCTCTTTCAATAAGGCATCGGTGGACAATAATTTTCCTTTAACGTGAATTTTCTGACTCAGCCATTGCCTGATGGACTGGAACCTGCCATCGCGAATCCAGTTTTCCAGATCGGGAGTCTCCTGCTTCATTGCATTATAAAACTGACAGGCGTACATGGCTCCAAACGTATAGGACGGAAAATATCCGAAAGCGCCGCCACTCCAATGAACGTCTTGTAAAATACCTTCGGTATCCGTCGCGGGACGGATTCCCAGATACTCCTGCATTTTGTTATTCCACACCTCAGGTAAATCCGAAACCTTATAGGTATCGTCGAAAATCCCTTTTTCAATCTCGTAACGCAGGATAATGTGCATGGGATACGTCACCTCATCCGATTCCACGCGAATGAAGGTAGGCCGGCAAATATTAATGGCTTCATAGAAGGCCTGCGAATTCACTCCCTTTAGACTATCAGGAAAGGTCTCGGTGAACAATTCCATATAATGATCACAAAACGCTTTCTGTTTGCTGATCATGCGCTCCCAGAACAGGGATTGGGATTCATGAATCCCGGTGGTCAACGCTTCGGAAACCGGCAAGGCGCGGTCGCGTTCCATCCGTCCCTGTTCGTATAGGGCATGGCCGGTTTCATGGATGACGGCAAACAGGGATTCCATGAAATTATCGGTGCCGTAGCGGGTGGTGATCCTCACATCGGTGGGGTCGGCCCCGCCGCAGAAGGGATGGACGGAAACATCCATTCGGCCTTTATTGAAATCGAATCCCAGGGCTTCACTGATGGTGCGCCCCAATGCTTCCTGCTTCGCTACTGAAAATTCGCCCTGCAGAAAGGAGGTATCCGGTTGATAGTCGCTCTCCTGAATGGCACGAATCAAAGGTACCAGTTCCACCTTCAGGCGTTCGAAGATAGGATCAACCCGCTCCACCGTTAAGTCGCGTTCATAAATATCCATCAGAACATCGTAAGGCGGCTGGTCCGGTTCAATATAATGAGCCCACTGTTTTTGGAGTTCAATCAGCCGCTCCAATACCGGAGCGAAATCGGAATACTTATTTTCCTCTCGGGCTTTGGCCCAGATGTGGTGGCCTTTGGACCCCAACTCCGCCAACTCCTGCACCAGTTCCATCGGGACTTTAGTCTCCCGGTCATACGCCCGGCGGGTTTCCCGGATATTGCACAGCTCATAGGGATCCAAATCACTCAAAGAGCCGGATTCCAATTGATCCAGTAGTTCTCCAATTTGAGGATCAGTCTGCTTTTCGTGAGCTACTCCGGCCAGGGAAGCGATCTGTCCGGCCCGCGCCTGTGTCGCACCACGAGGCATGATCACTTCCTGATCCCAGTGTAATATGCCCATGATCTGCTCCAACTGGCCCAACTCCTCAAGCTTCCTGGCTAGTTTCTGATACGCTTGTTGCATTATGAAATTAGAACCTCCTATAATCCAAAATGAAGGATTTCAATAAATGAAAACCCATTTAAAGAGTTTTATTATATAATTCCAGTGAACCAAATCGCATTCATTATCTTGAAAATATTGATAGGGAAGTCAAGATGGACAAAGGGGAAGAAAACAAAATCACCATTCAAGCCAGACTCAAGGTATTGAACAAATCCCTGGTGAGCGAGGAAAACTCAGTTCAATACTATCAGACCCTCCTGGAAAATACCGCCCCGGATTCGGATGAGAAAATTGGGGAACGGCGGGTATATGAAGACCTCCAGGCAGAAGAGAAAAAACACGTGCAGGTCATCCAAGACATGATCCAGCATTGGGAAAACAAACTCAGGGATATTTGAATAAAATTCTATTTTATTTAAATAGTTATGACATATTAACCTATCTTAAACATTAAGTATTTTCCTTCAGCTTACCCTGCCAGGCCCTAGCGGCGCGCCCTATTTTCTCCTTTAAAACTAAATATTTGACAACCTATCTCCGTTAATATACATTGATAATCATTATCATTATTAAAATAGTTGGAATAAGTTTCGCTCTGAGAAGTCTATTAAAGAATAGTCAAAAAGCCGAAGGATAAAATGCTCCTCAAAAACAGACCGCGGAATGCGACAGGTATCTTCGCCTTCCTAATGGGATTCCTTTTACTAGCCCTGCACTTCCCAACACTGGCAGAGTCTCAACCGGCCAAACTGGAATCCAACGTCAAAAAAATTGTGATGATGATGAACATCGTCAACAAGGAATACCACGAAGGAATTGCGGAGGGTAAGATCATCAACGCCGCGGAGTATGAAGAAAGCCAGATATTCCTTGAGCAGGCGTTTGGCCGTTATCAAACTCTAGTCGAAGACACGGCCCCTCAAGACAAACAGGACGAACTGGCCAACCAATTTTCGTTGCTTATTCAAAAGATAAAAAGCAAAAAAGATCCTAGCGTTATCAAATCCGAGGTAAACGCCATCAATTCCGGAATTCTTGCAAAGTTCAATATCAAACTCAGCGAAACGCCTTCCGAACCAGTGTCTCTCGAAAGTGGCCGTACCCTTTACATGAATAATTGCAAGGTATGTCATGGAATTGAAGGCAAAGGGGACGGCCCCATAGCGTTGCAGCTGGATCCCAGACCTGCAGTATTGGCCAATCCTCAATTCACCGGC
>QIDN01000136.1 GCA_003229345.1 Nitrospirota bacterium
GGATTTAAGCCTTTGCCCCATTTCTCTGAGAAAGAGATCCCCTATGCCATGCCCGTAGTTATCGTTGATCAGCTTAAAATTGTCAAAATCCAGGAACATAACCGCCAAACGCTTTTTAACCCGATGAGCATGGGCCAGCCCCAGAGTCAGCCGGTCAAGCAATAGAACCCGGTTGGGCAATCCGGTTAGAGAGTCGTAATAGGCCATATTCTTGATGGTTTCCTCTGCCCTTTGACGTTCCAACTCTGCTCCGGCTCGAGAGGCAAACACTCTCAAAATGGATATCGTTCTCTCTTTATCCAACATAGGCCTACGGTCGAAGACTACAAGATGCCCCATCACATTCAAGGAGGAATCAAAAAAAGGAACACCGGCGTAACTTTTAGCGCCTATTTCCTTTAAAAATATTTCATCGGGAAACGCCTCTTGGACTCCATCGGAATAGAAACTGATCCTGCCCCCCATGAGATCTTCATAAGGAGTGTGAGTCACTTCATACTGGTGATTGTTGACAAACTGTTTCCAAAAGAACTTTTTCGACACCTCTCCATTCCATCCCGCTATAGTTCGGCATTTCGAGTCGTGGCCTTCTAAAATTTCGCTCACCATGGCGCAGCGGGCCGGTAGAGCAGAAGCTAAATGACGCACCAGAGACTGGAAAAATTCATTTCCAGTTTGTGCCGAAGTTCCTTCGACGATCGATCGAAAAGCCTGGTCATCGCGGTTTCTTTTTATTTCACCACCGATGCTGGACGAAAAAGTTTTTAATATCGACTCCTCATCAGTAGACCAGACTCGAGAGGTATGACGGTTGGCAAATAACGCAAATCCCCAATAAGTATAATCAATTGTAAAAGGCACCAAAATACATGACTTGATTCTCTGCTTTTTAAAAAAAGGCGAAGCTGAATCGGCGGGGTCTACTACATGGCTGATAGAATTCCCCATTCTCAGTTCTTTGATCCATTCGTCCCATCCCAGGCTGGTATAAGGTAAATCGCACAAGTCTCCACCTAAATTCTTTTCACCACCACCAGACCAAAAATATTTCAGACTGAAAGCACTTTCCCCGCTTTCCGGATGAGGGTGATCCTGAAAGATATAAGCACGGTCCATATTCCCCGCTTTTCCGACGATTCCCAATGCTTCTTTGATGGCGGCTTCATGATCAAAAACGGTCAGCAGTCGTGTGGCGGCTTCGGACACTCCCCGCAAAAGAAGCCCTTGAACTTTCAGCGATTCTTCCGCCTGAACTCTTTGTTGTTCTTCTTTAAACAAGTCAAGGGTGTGCCGAATGGTTTTGAAGAGGTTTTCTGGTGTAAGACTCGATTTAACCAGGTAATCGGTGGCGCCTGCCTTCATGGCCTGAACAGCAATCTCCTGATCCCCCTGACCGGTCAACATGATTACCGGAAGCGTGTAGCCATTTTCCCGGATGTCTTTTAGAATATCCAGCCCATTCCATTCACCTAAATGGTAGTCTAGAAAAAGCAGATCATAATCGGATTCTGTCAATTTTCGGACAATATCCTCCCGGGTGCGAGCGGGATCCACAATCACAGTCGCCTTCTCATTTCGCTTGGTATAATAATCCCAATCAGCCCACTCAAAGATTAATTCCCTAAAAAGGAATAAATCGTCCTCATCGTCTTCTGCGATTAAAATGCGAATGTCGTGCTCAATCGATCCCATGGAGGTCCGTTATCTATCAGCCTAATCAGGCAAATAAAAAATAGTTTCTGGTACGTTTTCCGATACATTAATGGTAAGGAAATCCACTCCCTTCGTCAACCATGCATTTACCTATAGCACTACTTCTAAAGGGGTTATCTGATTTGGCCATTCAGGCGGGAAGTCAGGGCATCCACAGGTACATGAAGTTGGGTCCGGGGGTCTCTGGAATAAAATTCAGGTTAATAAAATTGAAATTGATGGCGGGAGGTACCGGGAGTGAGGAATAGATATTACTTTTGTATTGTCCGGCTCGATGGTAAATAACAAGGCGTATTTCTCTCAGCCCTAAATCCTTTTTGATGAACTCTTCCGCCTCATCCATATAGGCGATTTGATCAATCAATTTGGCATCCAGAGCCTGTTGAGAAGTATAAATTCGTCCATCCGCCAATCTTTCGATTTCATCACGGTTCAATTGCTTTCGGTTATCTGCAATGGTGGAAACAAACCTTTGATGGAGAGTGTCGATCGTTTTCTGGAAGATCAGGCGCTCGTCTTTCGTCAAAGCTCGGAACGGTGACAAAAAATCCTTATGGTCACCGGATTTGACCACTTCGAAATCCACCCCCATTTTGTCCATCAAGCCACTCAGATTCATTTTAAGGGCAATCACTCCAATGCTTCCAGTCAGCGAGGTGGGGTGAACGATAATCCGGTCTGCCGCCTGGGCCACGTAGTATCCTCCGGAAGCCGCAAGATCCATGACAACGGCATAAACTTTTATTTTCTTTCTTTCCTTAAACGTTTTAATTTCATGATAAATAATATCGCTGGACGTCACGGTGCCACCGGGAGTATTGATTCTAAGAATCAGAGCCTTGACATCTTCATCCTTCTCCGCTTTTTTTAAAGTTTCCCTGACACGGTCGACCAACCCTACACTCATCTCCACTCCCAGCGCGGAAACCTTTTTTTTATTCGAAATCACTCCCTTAATATCAATCAGCAAAACTTTGTCATCGCCTTCACCGGAAACCGTTTTTTCTTTTAAGGGTCCCAGGCTGGGAGTCACATTGATTTTAAACAGAGTGCATCCGTTGAAAATCACAAACAGAAGCATCACCAACAGGAGGCGAGCCTTGTTGGCATATCTGGGTGATTCACAGCAAAAACGGATCCATTTCATATCAATTTTCCTCACCGCACATAAATTCATAAAGAGGATTGAAGTTTGGGATCACCGAGGCCCAGCGCCCCTCCTGACCTTCCAAAATTTCAAAAACCTTGCTCCATGATTTTCTGACGACTTCCGGGTTTCTTCTATCCTCAGGAAGAACCAGCTGTTCCAAAAAAGGCTGAGTGGTTATAACAATTTCACGGACGGTCATGGTATCCCGCGCTACCTCCATTTTTACTTTCTTGCGAGCTTCCATGGTAGCGACATCATTGATTCGATTCTTTTGATAATCCTGAAAGAGATGCCGAAATCCCTGCTGAAGGTTTTCAATAATATCCGTGAGACCCGGATCGGCATTGACTTTAGCCAGCTGCGCATTGATGCTTTGCAGGGGGGAAATAATATTAATCTCGTGGAGGGTGGACTCTTTGACATTATATATTTTCATGAGATCCTGAACGTCCATTTTATGCCCCTGTTCAGTTTCTGCGTTGACCGAGTCCAGGCATTTTTGAATCTGTTGTTCCAGATTTTCATTGAGCTTTTCCCTGGTTTGTTGCACTTGCCGGTCAAAAAGATCGCCCTGGCCCAGTTTTTCAAATTCAGGGCGACATTCATCCGTCCGCTTTTGAATCAATATTTCCGCTTCCGAGTTGATCATTGTTTTAAGCCGGATCACCCTGGCATCGGTCAAAGGACTGACAAATTTCAGACGCACTTCCCGTTCCACCCGTAACATCTCCCGCGGCATGGCCCGGAACACTTTGTCATAGCTATCGTACTTAGCCTGCCAGTGCTCCAGGGTATGTTTCTTATTACTTCCGGTAAACTTGATCGTGGTCCTTTTAATACGCGCCACATTCTGCTGAATCAGGGAAACCAGTTTATCCCGGATCAAAGTATCTATTCTGTCGTCCAGATTATCCATAGCTGACTATAAGAAGATAAGATTTATTCTTTGGGGTTATGGGACTTGGCACACCGGCACCCGATTCCGTAAAATTCCTGTCCGTCATTCTGACCGTAGCGGTGCGAAATCCGCATATAATCGGGAAGGCTGTTCCAAGCGCCGCCCCGAATCACATGGTACTTGCCCTCGGGGGGTCCTTGGGGATTCCTGCCTGGACTCTTTTGATAATAGTGCTTATCATACCAATCGAAAACCCATTCGGCAATATTTCCCGACATCTCGTACACGCCTTCGGGGGTTTTGCCCAGTTCCAACGAACCCACTTCCCGAAGAATATCACCTTTATCGATAAAACAACAACGATTGAAGTGAGCACGGGTTGCATCGGGAAGTTCCTCCCCCCAAGGATATATCCGGTGGTTCTTGCCACCCGCGGCTCGCTCCCACTCCGCCTCGGTGGGGAGCCGCTTGCCGCGCCATAAACAGTAATTCCGGCACCGCTTCCAAGTAAGACCGATCACCGGTTTGCGTTCCATCCCCGGCCGCGCCTTCCGGTCATACCACCCGGTAATAGTGGGATGCTGTTTGGGATTCTGCGCCAGATATCGTTCAAAATCGCCGCCTGTAACCTCATAACGATCAATCCAGTAAGCGTCCAAATAGACGGTGTGCTGGGGATATTCATCTTTCCGCCCGGTCCCCTCCTGGCTTCCCATCAAAAACTCCCCGGCGGGAATCAACACCATATCCTTCGGCTCCCCAGTTTGGGGTGAATCCGCAAGCGCAGTACCAGCCCCTGGCAAGAGAACGACCCACAATACAAGCAACCACCCCAATCCACTGGATTTCACAGAGACTCCCTATATAAAAAGAGGACATAATAAGTTATTGAGCCCGCCAGTTAAAGTCTTTATTATATCCAATCAGCACCTGCGGAACCGGAAGGACGGGTTCCGCGTATGCTGAAACCTCTCACCCCTTTTCCGGCCATGCGCACAATCAAACAATTGGATGAGTGGCTGGCCAAAGCCGAGTCGGGATTTCTTGTATTCCTGCTCTTCCTCATGGTTTTTCTCGCCTTCGGTCAGGTTATTCTGAGAAATTTTTTGAATAGCGGCCTTCTGTGGACGGACCTGTTTTTACGCCAGCTGGTGCTCTGGGTTGGTTTTTTGGGGGCCTCCCTGGCGGTTCGGGAGCGCCGCCATATTTCCATCGACGTTCTCCCCCAATTGATACCTGCACCCTACAAGCCTTTTGTTCAAATACTGGTGAGTTTTTGCGCGGGGTTGATCAGCGTATTTCTCACCGTAGCTGCCTGGAAGTTTGTTCGACTGGAAATGGAGTTTCCCATAATTCTCTTTCTTGATTTACCCGCCTGGATTTTTCAAACCATTCTACCGTTCAGCTTCGGCCTGATTTCTCTGCGCTATTTTCTGCATGTGTTTGATGACTTAATCAAACTCTGGGAAAAGAAATGACTCTATTCATCGTTGTCGGCATCATTGTTCTGGCTTTATTGGGAGTTCCGCTATATGCCATTATCGGACTGGCGGGTTTGGT
>QIDN01000440.1 GCA_003229345.1 Nitrospirota bacterium
TATCGGAGCCTGGAAAGATTTATAATGTCCACCATCACCTACAAAATTCTATTGGCGGATGACAACCCGATCAATCTGGACCTGACCACCCGCCTGCTGGAAAAAAAAGGTCATGAGATCACCACCGCTGAAAATGGTAAGGAGGCTGTGGACCGTTTTCTGGAGAGCTCCTTTGATGTCATTCTCATGGACTTGGAAATGCCCATCATCAGCGGGATCGAAGCCGCCCGGCAAATAAGGGCTAAAGAGAAAGCCTCGTCAATTGATACGCCCGTATACACTCCCATCATTGCGATGACCGCCCACGACGAAGAAACCGAAAGAACCGCCTGCCTCGTTGTTGGAATGGATGGCTTCATCAGCAAACCCATTGACATTAAAACCCTCAATCAAACCATCCAGGAAATCATCGAAGGATCCAAACCCGGCCACGTCTAGTTCCTCCTTATAGTTCCGCATCAGCAGTAATATGGCCGCCTACCCGCACATCGCTGGCGGACGTTAAACTGACCTCAATATTGGTTCCCATCTGACCCGTTCTCTGAGGGGTAGCCGTCTGGTCGGTATTGGATGCATCGGTCCATTTGCCGCTGGTTCCATTTAAAGAATATAAGTTAATATTTGGTGACATCCTCATCCGGGCCGGGAATGACCAACGCACCCGGATGGCATGGCCTCCACTGGTTAAACCGGAAGCGCCGCCCTCCACATACCCGGCAGACGTAGCGGTGCCGGGATCGGTTTCGAAGTTATAGGTTTTACTGTAGTACCTCTGAGCCAGATCCAACTCCATTCCCATGGGCCGGTAATGGAACGGCGTGGCCACCGAACCCTTTTCCAACTGAACATGGGCAAGGTCCAGGGTAAAAGTAGCAAAGGACCCAGCCTCCTGAAGCACGATCTCCACATAATCGTTGCCATTGGTGCCCACTGTTTTTCCGGCAAGAGATGGAATGCTGAATGGAAATTGATGCCGGCTCCACGTGGTGCCACAGTTAAAAGTTATGGGGCCAGTAACCACTGTGGAACTGGGCAAACCACCGGTGCCAAAATTCTGAGAAATAAAAAGATTAAAAGTCCTCGTCAAATCGCACTTGCCGTAAAAACTCCAGACCGCCATTGCGTCAGCAAGGGTCCTCACTCCTTCAATGCGCTGTCGAATCACCGTATTGGTAGAAGTCGCGGCGGCGGTCCGGTTATGCCGCCAATAATATCGGGGTTCTCCGGGAACGGCGGTCTGGCCCAAAGCAAACGGCTGACGGCTGGTCGTCCCGGTTCCATCCCCATAGGCGTGTTGCCAACGGTCGGCACCGTAAGCATTGTTCGAGGTAAAACTGGCCCCTCTCTGCCATAAACGGAAACCGCCATTAATGAGGTAATTCTTGAACCCGGCCCTGTCGATGGGATTTTCATTCCCGGCAGAATCGAGGGAATAGGCTGCTCCGTCATCCTTGAAATACAGTTTATGCTTGCCCGATGCAGGGCTGGCGGGAGCAACAGATTGTTCCGGCAGGGTGATCGACCCGTCCGTTTCCAGATCACCCTTGTACTTGATTGCCGAAGCTGGCAGAGGCACCAGGCCAATCAGCACAATCAAAATTAATGATAAATAGGATTTCACCATGGTTTCTCCTTTTTATAATTCGGCATCGGCCGCCCAATGTCCCTGGGCCGCCATCCCCTGACCGGCGGTCGCTCCAATCGCATCGATTTGCACCACTACGCCATTTTCATTCGCGTTATTCGTTGAAGGGATTCTCTCAGTCCAGGTGGATGCCCCTTCCCGGACGTTCCAATTGCCATCGTTGCTCATCCCCGCCGCCCGGTAATACGTCATGGCGGGAGTGGCTCGTTTTTTCGTCACAAACGGAATCCATCCGCGGCGCGCTGTGCTCGTAATGGTCATAACGGGTAGGTAGGGTGGGTCGATGCGCCCCTCTCCCGGATTGGTGCCCAAAGGAAAACTCTTTTCAAAATACCGTTGAGCCAACACCAACTCCAAATTGAACGGACGCTGCTCAAAGTCTGTGGCGACGGAACCCCTTTCCAATTGAAACTGAGCCAATTCCAGCGTGAAAGTGGAAAAAGACCCGGCTTCTAAAATATGAACTTCAAGGTAATCATCGCCATTGGTCCCAATTGTCTTGCCAGTTATGGAGTTTGTATTGACCGTCACCGTGTACCGGGCCCAGACGGTTCCAATCGACCGATTACTGCTCACGACGGTGATGGGAGAACTGGGTGAACCGCCGGTTCCGAATATCTGAGCAATAGTAATATTAAATGTCTTGGTGGTATCGCACTTGGCCCAGAACGATAATGTGGCCGTCTGTCCAGCCAGCGTGCGCACCCCTTCGATACGGTGCCGGAGAACGCTCGAAGTACTGACTGCCGCACTGGTGACATTGATTCGCATAAAATATCTGGGCTCGCCAGGGACATCGGTCTGACCGAGGATGAACGCCTGGCGGCTGTAGGTTGCTCCCAATGTATTATGATTCTGCTTCCATCGGTCGGCAGTATAGACACCTGAAACGGTAAAGCTGGTCCCTCTCTGCCAGAGATCGAAATTCCCATTGATGAGGTAATTCTTGAACCCGGCTCTGTCGATGGGATTTTCATTCCCGGACGCATCGAGGGAATAAGCGGCGCCGTCGTCCTTGAAATACAACTTCCGTTTGCCCGATGATGGGTTGGTGGGCGTCGCACCTTGTTCGGGCAAAGTCAGCGATTCGTTCGCCTCCAGATCACCCTTGTACTTGATCGCCCCGGCTGGGGCCGACGAAAAGGCAATCAGTGCAATCAGCATTAACAAGATAAAACGTTTCAACATGGTCTCTCCTTAAGGCAAGGCTTGGATATGGTAGTGAACGAGAAGGGTAATTTCGGCACCGGGGTCGGTACTGCCCACGCTTTTCACCTTGATTCCAAACTCCTCCAGCGTGGTGTAACTCAACCCGGTGATTGCGGTATTTCCTTTTTTCAAGCCGTCGGCAATGCTGGCAACCTTGGTCTGCTCGATACCCCCTTTGGTGAAATCGATGCTAAACGCGGCTCCGGTTGGCGCTTCGCGGGCATGCATCGTGACTTCGGTGATGTCGACATCCTCATCGAAAAACAGACCGTCGAAAATCACTTCCTCATCTAGGGCCGCCCCGCCGAGGTGGATGGATAAATACTGAGCAGCGGCTTTGTCCAACTGGTTGGCCCAGTTTTCGACATCGGTTTCCCAGGTCTTGTTCCCGGTGTCGGGTTGGGTGAGATTGAGTCGTGGTGTGAAAGTCGGCATGCATTAACCTCGGGCGTAAGTGTGTTCGATAATGATCTTCAACGTATCGCTCGGGCCTTTGTTCTTGACGGGAAACACAATCCTCGAAAGCAGAACACCCGCCGATGCGGCATTGAGCAAACCGACTTCGGTCAATGCGCCCGTCCCCACCCCGGCGGCGAAGTCCCCCACATACACTACCTTCTTGTCACTGCGCGTTTTCGAGGTCAGCACCACCCGCGCGCTTTCCATTTGTAGAGCCGTCTGGCTCGCCGCCTCCGCGTTGGTTCCCGTGCCTACTGCCATGTGGCTCATGGTGGTCTGACTCTGCTCCGACATCTGGTCGGCCATATGTTGTAGTCCTGAATCGACGATCATGGGATCGACTCCTTCTCGTAATAAAGGTGAACTGTTCTTTGATCTCGCCACCCGGCCCGTAAAGGGTCAGGGTGATTTTTTCTTCCTGCAAAATTCCATCCGGCATCACAACGGCACCAGGCCACCCCACCCGCTGGTTCCCCAATCTTGAGACCCCCAACCGTCCACTTCATCAATGAAACCGGCATCGGTAATCGCTACGGATTCGGGCAGGTCCAGTTCGAAGACCGCGAGGAAACTCAAAGCATCCGTGACCGCCGCGGTCTCACTTAGCAATTCGCGTAAATGTTCAATGGGGAACAGACGAATCAGTAAATCCAATCCGTCCATGCGCCGCGCCTTGCCCGAGCCGGGAGTATGGGCGCCGGGCAACACGATGCCATGCAGTGCGCTCGATCCCGATATCAAGGGATGCGACACGGTGACGAAGTCTCCCCGCTCCAGTTCCAGTTGGTCGAGAAACACCGCGCATTCAATCAGCGTCTGCGGTGCTTTTAATTCCGCCAGATAGAACTGGGCAAGATCTGCCGCCATCACGGAATCGCGGCACCAGTCGAATAAAAATTCTTGCGGCCGTTCACGCTTGCTGAACAGCTTAATCTTGTCGCTATCCGATTCCACATGAAGATTCCGGTAGTGGTCTGTCACCCAATCGCGTTGGTACCTCAGCTCAATGTGGTTGACCACTCCGTCGGAGGGCGTCCGTTGAAATTGAATACGCCCGATACCTGATTCCGGATCAAGGCGCACCATATTTTCGGTCAGGGCTTTCACTGCGTTGCCCACCGCAACCAACGACTGATTCATGGGACGAAACTGCAGGCGGGCTTTACCGACGGGATCCCAGAACAAATGCGAACGGCTTTCCTTCATCCATTGCCGCCACAGCGTATCGAGTAATATTTTGCTCTGCACAATGCCCGCCAACTTGTAACCGCCGCTGATGACATTGTCGAACTCCGTTCCCGCCTGGTTAAATGAAACCTCGTCGATTGCAGAAGCCGTCAGAATCAGAAAATTCAGAATCGACCAGCGGAACACATGATCAGGACGTTCAATCACCGCATTCGGTGTTCCGGTAACCGTCCCTCCGCCATCATCTTTGACCCCCGCCACATCAGCGGTCACGTCATCGGTAGCTTCCAGCCGACGCCGCGCGTATTCAATTTCAAACGCGGTATGAATGATATAAACCGTCCGGCCATCCAGGGCTCCGGTGTACTCGATCTCAACAACCTTATCCTTGAACCAGCCCCAGTCGCGCGCCACCTGCGCGGTGATGTCATAAAAGTTGACAACCGTATTGGTACTTTTTTCGGTGATGCTGTCCAGCGGCGGGGCGGAGCTGTGTTGAATAATGCCGCCGAGTTTTGTCGTGGATACTCCAGTATCGCGGGTTTCCACTTCTTCCGGAAGGTTGACCGCGCCCTCATAAGTGATGGTTCGGGTGACGTTGGAAATACGTTTCAGGGCGTGTGAAGTCGTAGCATCCGTGCGCACCCAGACTCGGGTCAGGTTTGTGTTGTTCACCACTCGGGTGGTGTAGACGCTTGCAAGGCCAACCAACGTATTTAAAAAAATTTCGTGCGAGGTGCTTCCGACATCAAGAAAGTTCCTGATCGCCGGGTTGGTGGTGGACCAGGTGCCGAACGACTCA
>QIDN01000107.1 GCA_003229345.1 Nitrospirota bacterium
AAGGTTGAAGATGGGATCGCCGTCCACTCCCTCCGCCAGGCGTGTGACGAACCAAATTCCGATTCCGACGAATAGCCAGATGGCGGCAAAACTAATCGCCGGCTCTCGGGTTCGATGGGAAAGATGATGAAGCGCAGTGGCCTCCAAGCCGTAGGCCAGGAATAGCTGGTGGTTGTCCAATAAATAAAACAGCGCTATCGTCAAAAACAGGGTGCCTACCAGAGCATGGAGGGCCACCAACTCGTGAGGTTTTCCCAGCCACCATACAAAAAAAGCTATCAGGAAGAAGATCAAACTCGCCCACAAGACAATACCACCCCATTGGATATCGGTCAGATTCCAAATCACCTTCGACATGTTAAATGAAAAGAGCGCGGAGAAAACCATCTGAAAGGTGAAAGATTGTGGTCCTGAACCAGGCTTTCAAAAACGGTTTTGGGTTGAGGCAGTCCTCCGGCGACGGAGGGTTTCCATTGCCCCTTCTTTTGGACCATGGGAACCATCCAAAATAAAGTCCAGGCGAATAGGATTCCTGCCTGTACGCTCCAGAAATAAGAAAGTGATTCGGGTTTAAGAGGGGGGAGCTGGTTGACGGCAATCCCCATCACAATCCATCCCCCGATCCAGGAAGACCAATATAATAAACGCCAGGGTCGAAAATAATAAACGGCCATGGATCCGGTGAGGACCACGCAGGTATAGAGGATCAGTCCGGGAATGTTGCCGGAACCGGTATTTAATATAAATGGAGTTCCCATGCCGCCGATAACGGCAACCAATGCCAAGGGTGGTTCGTTTTGATATAAGGCCAGGTAATAGGACAGCAGGGTGACCCCTACCATGAACGAAAATGCCAGATAATGAGGAACCAAGTGGTAAAGTTGAAACGCCGCGTACCCGGTGATGTAAAAGGCGGCGATGCCACCCCCCATCAAAACCTGGCTGAGCACTCGCTTGGATTTAGGTAAGCGCATCCCCAACCCGACCAAACTCACTGCCAGAACCAGCCCGAACGATACCCGGACCAGTGGTGTGACCCAGTCCTGATCGACCGAATACTTGAACAGAAACCCCAAGCCGAGCAGGAGAAGAGTAATCCCAATTTTGTTTAACCAGAATTCTCCCTGGCTGACCTCTTTCTCTGGGTCCGGCTTCTGAGAATATTCGAACTCATCGTCATCCGGGTCCATGGGTGGAGAAAGGGGCTGTGGAGTGATAATCGCATAGCCGGGAGGAGAATAGACACCGGGTTGCGGGGTTGGGGTCGGTTTCAATTGATCGTCAATTTGGTTGACCCGGTTAGCCAGGTCGAACAGCAGAGCTTCAATCTTCTCTATGCGATCATTCTGTTTTTTTTGTTCTTCCTGGTCCATTGATACCCGTCCCTGTAAAGAGTTCTGTTTAATTAAGTTAAGGTATCCCCAGTGGATTGTCAATTTGGGCCGACATGGCAGGGAGTTGCTTTAATTGGAGTAATGAGTTCGGCGGGATTTTGGCGGGGAAGCGGGGATAAAAGTTGCTTCTTCGTGGATAGTAGTCTATATTTTTCAATAAGTTATAATTCTGTGGGATTTCCTATGCGAAAATGGATTCGCTACCAGACGTATATTTTTATTGGCGTATTTTCCCTGGCGGGGTGTGCCGTGGTCGAGGGAACCTACGATGTGGTAAGTGGAACGGTCAAAGGGGTTTATTACGTTGCCAGCGGAACGGTCGAAGCTGTATACCACGTCGGCAAGTTTACTTTTAATGTCGTGAAGGCGCCCATCGAATGGTCGCTGATGAATGATGACATTGAGACCATCGACGGTCTGCCGGTGAAAGAAGCCATCCGACAGGGACGCGTTAAAAACTCTCCTTATCGAGTGAAGGGCAAAAAGTATTATCCCATGACCGTCGCCAAGGCTCAGCGGTATAAAGAAACGGGCGTGGCTTCCTGGTATGGCGACGAGACGCTCAGGCAGAAAGACGGTCACATGACCGCCAACGGGGAAGCATTCAATCCCAACGCGTTGTCGGCGGCTCATAAACATTTACCTCTGCCCACCAACGTGAAAGTCACCAATCTTCAAAACGGCCGCTCGGTGATCGTGAGAGTAAACGACCGCGGCCCGTTTCCCAGCGACCACAATCCCGCTTCCGGCCGGCGTATCATCGACCTCAGTTATGCCGCCGCCAAACAACTCGGCTTCCAAGCCCAAGGTACCGCCCGCGTGAGAGTGGAGACCATCCAACTCGAAGAAGAGGTTTGAGGATCCCATCGGATTTTAATTTTTCTTGAATGGGATGACCAGGCGCTCTTCTCGTTTAAATTAATTTTTGTACGCTGGATTTTAAAGTAGGCAAAACATCTTTCTCAAACCAGACATTCTTATGCAACCAAATATTATTGCGTGGACTGGGATGCGGCAGTGGCAATAATCCCTTCTTCCAGTATTCCCTCCAGGATTTTACCGTTTCGGTTAAGTTCTTTTTCTGTTTATTCCCTAGATGGTACTTATGAGCATATTGTCCAATAACAAGGGTGAGCTCGATCTTTGGCAGGGTTTTCAAAAGCTGCTCACGCCACGCTTCTGCACATTCAGGCCGGGGCGGCAGGTCCCCCGACTTCCCAGTGCCCGGATAACAAAACCCCATAGGCAAAATGGCGATTTTTGAGCCATCATAGAACATGCTTTTATCAATCCCCATCCAATCCCTCAGTCGATCCCCACTGGCATCATTAAACGGAATTCCCGTCTCGTGCACTTTGCGCCCAGGAGCCTGCCCTGCAACAAGGATTCTGGCTTGAGAATTAGCCTGAAGAACGGGTCTCGGACCTAAAGGAAGATGGTCTTCGCATAATCTGCAATCATTGATTTCAATCAGAAGATGTTTGAGCTCTCTGGTCATAAGGATTTATTCCCAATCCATTTGTCGAGGCCGATGCTTTCTTTATTACGAATAGATCGCATAACTTGGTTCATCTTATAGCAGGAGTGAGTTCCATGTTTTTTACTCTCATGGGGACTAACTACTTTTTCTTAAATTGGATGACCAGGCGTTCGACGACGCGGTCGTTTTGGATGTGCTCGGTGAGGATTTCCTCCATGTCTTCTTTGGTTTTGGGCGAGTACCAGACGTCGTCGGGGTAGACGACCATCGTCGGGCCGTGCGCGCAGGCATCGAGGCATCCGGCTTTGTTGATGCGCACCTTGCCCTTGAGTCCGCAGTCGTGGACGCGTCGTTTCAGGTAGTCCAGAAGGTCGGGTGAACCGCGTGAGGCACAGCATCCGCGAGGATCGTCTTCTTTGCGTTGGTTGTTGCAGATGAAGATATGCTTCTGCAAGCGGCCCATGAAAACCTGTTCGCAAAAGGGTGCGGGTGGTCAGTTGTCCGCCTTCGGCAGGGCGGTTGGGGATTGGGATTCGTAAAATTCCTTAAATTTACTGAAGTTGATATAGGTGGTGTCGCAACTGTCGGGAAACACGGTAACGATAATCCCCTTTTCGACTTTTTCCGCCAACTCCATCGCGGCCACCACGGCGGCAGCGGAAGAGTGGCCGACCAGGATGCCTTCTTCTTTTTCCAGGGTTTCGAACATGCTATACGCATCCTCGGTGACCACACTGATTTTTCCGTCGAGAATCGATTCGTCATAAATCCCTGGCACGATGGACGAACCCATGTGCTTGAGGCCTTCAAGGCCGTGCAGTTCCTCCGCCGGTTCCATGGCGTAACATTTTATTTTGGAATTCAACTCCCGGAACCTGCGGGTGCAGCCCATGATGGTGCCGCCGGTGCCGATGCCCGCGCAGAAATGGGTGATCTCGCCGTTCGTCTGTTTCCAGATTTCCTCGGCGGTATGCAGGTAATGGGCGCGCCAATTGGAATCGTTGTTGTACTGGTCCGGCATGAAATATTTATCCGGATCCTTTTCATAAATTTCCTTTGCCAGGATGATGGCGCCGTCGGAGCCCTCGAATGGACTGGAGGTGACAATCTCCGCGCCGTAAAAATCCGCCATCACGCCTTTGCGTTCTTTGACGACGTTGGCGGGCATGACCAGCTTGACCCGGTAACCTTTAATTTTTCCGATCAGGGCGTAGGCGATGCCGGTGTTGCCGGAGGTGGAATCGAGGAGGATCTTATCTTTGGTGAGTTTCCCGGAAGCTTCGCCGTCTTCGATCATTTGCAGGGCAGGACGCGATTTGACGGAACCCCCCGCGTTGCGCCATTCCGCTTTGGCGTAGATCTCAACGTTGGGATACCGCTTGCTGATGTTTGCAAGGTGGATCAAGGGGGTATTGCCGATTTTTTTCAAAATCGATTGATCCACAATCACCGGGCAGGCCGGCGCAAGACTGTTTTGATTGATGTGACCCATATCAGCTTAAGACATTTCCCCGTAGTGCCAAAATGCATTCAAGGGATTCGTCGTTGGTCTTGTAATTATAGACGAATGTGGAAACGGTTAATCAAGCCGTTCCGCAAAACTCTTCGTAATCAATTAACTCTTTGATGGTCGGGTTATCCCCGCATACCGGGCAATTGACATCCCGCTTGAGTTTCAATTTTCGGAATTCTGTATTCAGCGCGTCGTAGATGAGCAGTTTGCCTGCCAACGATTCGCCGATACCCAGGATCAGTTTCAGCGTTTCCACCGCCTGAATGTTGCCGATGATTCCCGCCAACACGCCGAGTACGCCGCCTTCCTGACAATTCGGTACTAATCCCGGCGGCGGCGGTTCCGGATACAAACAGCGGTAACACGGGCCGTTCTTCGGATCGAATACCGTGGCCTGCCCTTCGAACCGGAAAATACTGCCGTGAATATTGACCTTGTTCATCATTACGCAGGCGTCATTGATCAGAAATCGGGTCGCGAAATTATCCGAACCGTCGACGATATAGTCGTACCCTTCGAACAACTTCTTAATATTTTGCGAGCTGATCCGCTCGTTGTAGGTGGTGACATTGACGTCCGGGTTCAGCGCGGCGATGGTCTTCTTGGCCGACTCGGTTTTGAGCATTCCAATCCGTTCGGTGGAGTGGATGATCTGCCTCTGCAGGTTGCTGAGGTCAACCGTGTCGAAATCGACAATGCCGAGGTGACCGATTCCAGCGGCGGCGAGATAATATGCCGCAGGCGAACCCAGACCGCCGGCACCGATCATCAGTACGTGCGCGTCCAGCATTTTGCGCTGGCCCACCCCGCCCACTTCCGGCAGGATGATGTGGCGGCTGTAGCGTTCAATCTGCTCGTCGGTAAAATCGGTCATTAAACAGCTCCACCGGCGATGGCGGGGATGATGGATATCTCGTCGCCATCCTTGATCTTGGTCTTTTCGCCATCCAGAAACCGGATGTCTTCTTCATTGAGATAGATGTTGATGAACCGCCTCGGGGTTCCATTTTCTTCGCAGATTCGTTCTTTGATCCCCGCGAACTGGCTTTCCAGATTGTTCAATATATCGGCAATCGTTCCGCCTTCCGCCGTCACCTCCGCCTGATTGTTGGTCAATTTCATCAGAGGTGTGGGGACTCTTACTTTTACTGGCATGTTGCTTTCTCCTTTAAACCGTTAAACTGTTGGCAAATTCTTCTTCAAAACTCTGAATATTG
>QIDN01000381.1 GCA_003229345.1 Nitrospirota bacterium
TTTCATTAACAATAAATAACCACCACAACATCTGGGGGAGGTATCTTCCCATTCGACTATATGATGGGGCAATAATAAAGAATAGCCTCTTGAAGGGCTGGATTTAAAAAATAGTTCCTGAACAGGCTAAAAAATTATGATTTAGAACTAACTATTTGATTTTAAAAGCACAATGAGTTTTGCTCAATATTTGCCAAAGTTGGCTTAAATAATCGAGGGAAGTCAGTTTTCGTTTTTCCGGAAGCGGTCGAGGCTGTCGGGGATTTCGCTCAGGGTGCGGTCCTTGATGTGGTACAGGGCGGGGTCGCCAGTAAGTTGACTGTAAAGAAGCGACGTGTCCTTCACTTGCTGGCCGATTTTAAGTTGACCCAGAGAATTATTATGATTATCGAGTAAGGTGAGGGTCACGCGGGGTTTCTCCAATCCCGTTTTTTCCGCAACATCCCTGGAATCCAGCTTGGCATCATATTCAAGGTTGTTCAGAGTCCACAAAATATCTTTACCGACAAACGGTTTGAGGTCGTCCAATTCCTCCGGCTTGATGAGCACCCATTGGTGATCCTGTTTATCCAGCTCAAAGGTTTTGTCCGGATATTTGATTTGGATACGGGCGACCTGCTCCGGATCGAACTTCAGCAGTTTTTTATCCTTGAAATCGTCGCGGGAGCGGAAAACTTTTCTCACCGTGTCGGTATCCAGTTCGAAAATCGATTGGTCTACGCTTCGGGTGACAAAGGAGAGTTGTTTGTTTTTGCCGGTGTTTCCCAATTGGAGAGTTTCCTGTGACCCGTCTTTTTTGAAAAGGATCAGCTCTTTTTGAGGAGCATCCAATCCAAACAGCTTCAATTGTTTGCTCGGTGCGAATTTTTGAATACGCGCTTCTTGAAGGTCCAGCAATAATGTATTGACGGTGGCGGAGTCGACGGTACCGTCCTCTTCATTTTTGAATTTCCACTGTCCCATATTGCTGGAATCGCGAACCACATGCACGGTTTCCTTTCCGTCCCGGCTCTCGATGGCAGTTACCTCTTCCTCTTTGAAGGTTATGAGAGATTTTTCCATGAAGCTGAGAGGGTTTTTGGAAAGAGTTTCCACCAGGCTGTCTGAAATGGTCACTATGTTTTCGGGCTGGCCGCGTTGCGCGTAGAAGGAATGCTCGTCGTACGGCTTGCCGATTTTAAGGGCCCAGGATTGCTTGGCTTTTTCCGCTTGGATCTTAAGAACGATACGCGGTGGGTCCAGCCCCAGGGCAGCGATATCCTCCGGAGTTTCGGAGACGAAGGTTTCAATGCGTTCGGTTCGGATATTATTCAGAAAGTTGGAAATTTCGTCGGCGTCGCCCTGGGCGTTGACCGGTGCGGTCAGTTTCCAATGCTCTCCTTCTTTTACAAAACGCTGGGTTTCTTTCCCGAATTTGAGGTCCACCACAGTGACATCGCGTGCCACGAAATCGAGCAGAGTTTTGTTGCGCAAGTCGTCTAGCGATGCATTGAGTTGGTCTTTATCCAGAAAGGAAAGGAGCACGCGTTTCTCATCTGCCAATTTGATGTAGGTGTTATGGCCGAGCGGGCTGGCGTCTCCCACCAGTAGCGTTTTGGGTTCCCCGGTTTTAAAGCGCAGTGCAATTTGAATCGGCGGGTCTTGCAATCCGAAATCCGCCAGGTTCTTCGGTTCCTCATCCACCACGCGGGTGATTCGGGTTCCCTCCAATACGAGTAGCAGTTGATTGATGACGCCGTCTTCTCCCGCGGCGGCCAGGGGTTCGGTGATATTCCAGCGCGAGTTCTCAGGATTGCGTTGAATCTTGATGGTCCCGGATGGCTTGATGAGATCGATCCCCTCAACCTCTTCCACTTTGAAATGAAGCGCCTGCTTGGAAAGGGATTCTTCTTCGTCTTTCTTCTCTTTGGAGGGGACTTCGACTAAGGCCAGGTACAAGACCAGACCAATAAAAATGAGGATCAGCCAGAGGGTGCCACGGAATTTCATAGGGATCGTCTTTTCCACCAGACCCGGAGGCCCATCAGGATCACGGCGCCAGGGAACACGAGGACGCCAAGCAGAAAGGTGAGGCTTCCCTGCGTTTCGGTGAGGGTGATCGGACTCCATTTTCTTGTACGAGGCCGGATGGAGATGAGGTTTTCTTCTTTTGCCAGCCAGGAAGCGGTGTTCAGGAAAAAGTCGCTGTTACCGTACAAACTGAAAAACTGGTTGCTGGCGAAATCCGAATCGCCGATCACGACCAGATGCGCTTTCTTCGCCGATGCGGGAGATTCGGACGTTTCGGTTTCGGAAGAGGCTTCGGGTTTTTGTTCAGCGCTATTGGCGGATTTGATTTCCTTAGAGGATACGACGGCTATCGGAACGGGCCCCTGGAGATCAATTCCAGGATCGAGACTGACTTTCCCGGACTTATATTCCTTCTCCGCCCAACTCTTGGGTCCGGAAAACAAGACCTGCGTTGTCTCCAGACCTTCTGTTGTGATGGCGGATACGGAACGGAGCAGGGGGTAGATGGTTTGCTGTCCTATACCCCGTGTGATCGGATGATCGGCGATTTGGCTGATGATGGGAGTCGTGTAATCCGCACCGAATAGTTTGGCAAGGGGGTCGATCACCAAGTCGTCGCGGATATCGATCCCCCATCGCTCCAGAAAAGGGGTGAGCCCGGCATCCTGTTGCGGGTCCAGCAACAACAGGACCGCACCCCCCTGATTGAGATAGGCCTCGACCGCCACGATCTCCAATTCTTGCAATGCCTTTTCCGGTCCGGTGATGATCAAAGCGTTGGCGTCGTCCGGCACCTTGCCCGTTTGCAAGAGGAGTAAGGGCTCCACTTTATAATGATCCTGTTCCAGCGCTTGTTTGGCTTGGGAGTATCCTTGTCTCCCTTTGCCCTCTATATTCTTTTCCTTATGGCCACTCAGAAAATAAATTTTCTTTTGCTGATCCCGGGTGACCTGTAACAAAGCGTTGGTCAAATCTTCTTCCGTGGCTTTTTTGATTTTGGTTTCTTGTTTGCCGCTTTCGAATACCACCGTGCCGTAAGTGGTGACTCCATATTGTTTGACGACGGCGGGTTGGCGGTCCGGATCGACCAGCGCCACTTCGATTTGGTCGGTCAGTTCCTTGTATCCGTCAACCAGTTGTTGAAACTCGTCACGGCTGGGATTGCCGATCTGGAAGAAGGCCGTTATTTTGACTTTTCTCGGCAGGTTCTGCACGATCTTTTGGGTTTGCGGGGATAGCGTGTAGACGGACGATTCCGTGAGATCCCAGAGAAATTTATGATGGAACGTCAGGACGTTGATACCAATCAGGATACCCAGAAACACTAAAATCACCACTGTGGCATTCATGCCATACAGGGCCGTTCGGGTCTTCAGGGCGTGGAGCACTTGCTTGCGATCCACTACAAAAAAGAAAATGGCGTTGATCCCTGCGATGCTGACAAAGGTCAGCGTCAACAGCGTGTATTCCGGCAGAAACAGGTAAGTGACCAATGCCGTGACGCCGAGGATCAAAGCCGCCCAACCTGCGAATGGAGAGAGTTGCTTCATTGTTTCACCGCCATCTCCGGGAATCGAGTACCTGGTGAGTGATAAACAGAATGAACGCCATGAAGGAGAGGTAATAAACAATATCGCTGGAGTCGAGGACTCCCTTCAGAAATGATTCCAGATGGCTTCTCAGAGAGAGATATTCCAGAATCATTCCGATACCGGAGTCGGTGTTCTGCGCCGGGAGTTCGAGTAGCCACATGAGTAGAGCCAGGCCGAAACCGATGACCGCCGCGACGATCTGGTTGTCTGTCAATGAAGAGGCAAACACGCCCATGGCGATATAACACCCGGTCATGAGAAGGATACCCAGGTAGCCGGAAAGAATCGGCCCCAGTTCCGGCTGTCCCATCAGCACGATGAATCCGATGGAATAGGAAGACAACAGAATCATAAAGGAGACCACTACCAGGCAGGCCAGGAATTTTCCGGCCACGATTCCGCTGAGATGGACGGGAGAAGATAGAAGCAGAGGGAAAGTTTTGTTTTTTCTCTCTTCGGCGAAGCTGCGCATGGTGATGAGGGGAATGATAAACAGCAAAATCACGCCCATGTTTCCCAGCGAAGGCACGATGACCATTTCATTGGCATTGATCGAGTAGCCCGCCTTCTGCAGTGCCGCCGCCTGGGGTGCTGCCTGGAGGCTGGCCTGGCTGAAGTCGGAAAAGATGGCAAAAAACAGGAAGCTGTACAGAACGAGAAATACCGTGGTTACCACGTAAAAAATTGGCGAATAAAAGAACGATCCTATTTCGCGTCTGGCAATCCAGAAAACAGATTTCATGCCTGAGCCTCTTTGACTTCCTTTTCTTCCGTGGTCAGTTTCAGGAAAATATCCTCCAGCGTCAGGGTCATGGGTTTCAATTCTTCAATGCCCCACAACTGGTCCAGAGCGAGCCGGGCGACTTCATCCTGTAAATGCACATCCGGTTCGCTTTCGATCACAAAAAAGTCCCGACCGCGCGTTTGAACGGAGGTGACCTTGTCCAATGCCTCCAATTTGTTTTGAATGCCGTCGACCGGGTTGCGCACCTTGAGTTCCAGCCGGCAGGCATGGCGCATGGATGCGTTGAGTCCGTCCAGAGTATCCATGGCGACAATCTCTCCCTCATTAATGATAATGACGCGCTGGCAAATCTGCGTAACCTCCGGCAGGATATGCGAACTGAGCAGAATAGTGTGCGTGGTGCCCAACTCCTGAATCAGCTTTCGGATTTCAATGATCTGGATCGGGTCGAGCCCAATGGTCGGCTCGTCCAGAATAAGAATTTTCGGATCGTGGATCATGGCCTGGGCCAATCCCACTCTCTGCTGGTAGCCTTTGGACAAGCGCCCGATGATGCGGTGACGTACGTCGCCCAATCCACATTGTTCCAACACGCGGTCCACGGCGGCGGCAATCTTCTTTGTGGGAACGTTGCGAAGCCCTGCCGCAAATTCGAGAAAGTCGGCAACCACCATGTCCTGATACAGCGGAGGCGTTTCGGGAAGGTAGCCGATGACCTTGCGGATTTCCAGCGATTGCTCGAACGTATCAAACCCGCATACCCGCGCTTTGCCTTCCGTGGCGGGAAGGATGCACGATAGAATATTCATGGTGGTGGATTTCCCCGCTCCGTTGGGTCCTAAAAACCCGACCACTTCTCCCTGGTTGATCTGGAACGAGAGGTCTTTAACGGCTGACCGGGGACCGTAATTCTTGGTC
>QIDN01000391.1 GCA_003229345.1 Nitrospirota bacterium
CCGACGGCGCCATTGATGACGAAAGCCGGATCATTGTCAAACTGTCCTGCGGAGCCGGTCAGTTTGGAATCCGACCGGATACCGAACCCGATGTTTCCTGAAAGGTACATACCCTCAGGACGATTCTGCGCCCATGCCTGTGCCGCAATGAGAAGTACCAGAACTCCAGTGACCAATCCAAAAATACGTTTCATACTTCCTCCCAAAGTTGGAACCCTTAAAATTTGTGTGGAGAATAACAAAAGGGTGGAAGCCCCGCAACCGAATTTAAAAACAGGTGTCTAAGGATATTTTAAAGAGCCCTTATTCAAGGGATTTAATTGGATGAGTTATGACGTCCGGTGGGGTGGGGCTTAAAGATTGAACAGGTACCGCATTTTCAGATTGAGTTCGTGGTTTTCCAGATCCATCCGCAGCCGTTGTCCTGCGGGTAATACAAATTCCGGATCGGACGCGTCGAAGAATCGGTATCCCAGACTGAAGGTAACGTTAGGTTTGATGTTCCATCCGATGCCGGTTTCCAATTGATAGGCGAACAGGGTTTTACTGGTGTCGATCGCTTGACCCAGTGAAATCGTTTCCAGTTGGGCAGTGGCCGCACCGAAGCCTCCCCCAAAATATAGATTAAAGGATTTCGCAAGGGGCAGATCGTAATATCCGTTGAACATAAAGGACGAGGTCCCGACCTGTGGATCTTCCCCGCCGCCGGTACTGATTTCATTCTCGCGGTAGGAAATTTCGCCTTCCAGCCGGAAGTTGTTTCCAAAATCGTAACCCACAAAACCCCCAAGGGTATATCCCACATCAAAGTCCATGATTTGGGATCCCAGGCTCGGGCTGGAGAGAACGGTGTTCGGGCGAAGGGTCGCGCCGACAAAGCCTCCGGTATAGATTCCACTGCCTTCGGCGTAGGCGTTTGTGGTGAGCGTTAGGAATATTCCAAGGCTGATTATCAAAGCCGGTAGACGGGGCATGTGTTTCTCCCTATTGATAAATAACGGTTTCAAGTTTGCGAATATATATTTTCGCCTACAGGTTGTCAATAAAAGGTCGCAAAACCATTTCACTCCTGACAAGGTTTTTTACAGGTGCCGGCACTAATTTAAATTTGCCGGATCAGGGATTGGATGTGGTGTTGTTCGCCAGACGAGAAGGGGAGATTGCCAAAGCGGTTCCGTTCGTAGAATCGCGTGATTGACTCCACAGCTTCCCGCTTTTCCGGAGGCAGGCCGGTCAGTGTATTCAGAAACTCCAGGTGTGTTGCGTTATTGGGCTTGATGATTCCCTGAGACTCCAGACGTTTCAGCATTTGACGATACATTTGAACTGCGAAGGGCAACCGGGGTGCCCACGGGGTTCCTCGCCACTGATACTTTTTAAAACCCAATCGCCACCCCAGCAATCCTGTCACGATCACAAGGAACACCCAGGGATGGTTTCGAAGGGTGTTCAGCATTTCCTTAAAACTGGGAGTTTCCCACTTGTTCCATCGGTCTTTAAAATCCTGGGTCTCCCGGCTGAAATAATCCACCAGTTGCGTCTGGTCCTGCATGGAATATCGAATGATATACCTCTGCCAGTAAAGACGCATGAGATCGAGCCTGTGAGTCAGCATATTGGGCGAATCGGAGATAGCTGCGGGATCGGGAGGCGTGGGATCGTAGACCTGCCAGCCCAGGCCCGGAACATACGCCTCCACCCAGGAGTGGGCATGGGTCTGGCGGACTATCATGTATTGTCCCAGGTCGTTCCATTCCGTACCGGCAAAACCGTTGATGATCCGCGACGGTATCCCGTTCAGCCGCAAGAGTACCGCCATGGCCGAGGCGAAATACTCGCAGTGACCTTCCTTCCGTATGAATAAAAATTCATCCAATGCCGACTCATGGGTTTTACGCTCCATATCCAGTGAATACCCGTAATTGTTCTTCAGGTACTTAAGAATCTTGCGTGCCTTGACGGTTTCGGGATCGGATTCATCCACCAAATCCCGAGCCAGTTTGCGGGTTCTGGGGCTGATCTTCGGTAATTGCAGAAACCGGTTGGGGTAGATATTGCGTAAATTAAAGTGGAGGGGATGGGGATAGTTGGTGGGGTTCCCTATATCGGCGATGATGGTGTACCGTTTGGGTCCGGTGTGCCTGTCCAGAGTTTTCAGGGAATATCCCTGGTCCATTTGAATCTTTTTGAAGGTTCCCTCGATTTCAAGGGGTATTCCATATGTGAACACCACCGGTGAATTGAAAGATTCCATATAGATGTCTTGGACGATCATTTCCCTGGGTGCCGGAACTGTGAACAACTGCGCCCCCTGGCCTGGAATATTTAAAGCCTGCCAGGCTGGCGGCATGGTGGAGAACCAGGTTTTGCCATCATAGTGATTCAGGTTCACGCCCCGCCAGAGAACTCTGGAGGGTGGACGGTAGACCTGTCCGTTTTTGCGAAACTCTACCCGCATGACCACACTGTCGTTCTGTTTGATGCGGCCCACTTCTCCCAGTTCCACCTGGTCGGAAAATCCGCTGACCGGCCCCGCTCCGGAATCCAGCGCCAGAAATCCCAGCCCCAACCGTGGGAAACTGACGAAAATAACCGCGGTCAATAGAAAGCTGGCCAGAATCATGGTTGCGGACAGGACGAACAAAGAAAAACCGGTGGCTTCATGTTCTCCAGTGTGGCGAAAACCCGATGGTGGGCAATGGGTTCCCACCCGCTCCACCATCATGTTGTAAAAGATCAGGCACCAGCACAGCACGAGATAAAATGACAGGAACAGTACGCCAAAAACCATGTCTTGAATGAATAGTGCCCCAATCAGCAGGCAGACGATTGAGATCAAATAACCGTAAAGATAGTCATTGAGTTCGGATTTGAACACAAAACGGGTGAGCAGGATAAAAATCAGAAACCAGACCGTGAGGTCCAGGATAGGGGGATTCCATATAATATAAATCAGGGGTAGAATAACCAGGCCTATCAGCCAAATGGAAAATTTAGTCGGAGGGTGAATCGGGATTTTATGGTACGTTTCCAAGGTGAAACACGCCATCAGTGCCGTCAAAAACAGGATTCCAGCTGCTAAAGGAATCACCGCTCCGAAAATCAGACAGGCTACCCCCAAAGCCGCGAGCAGGTAGCTGAATCCGACAAAACAGGTGCGCAGGCGGGGTCCGCGATTTCGTATGTCAATTGACAACAAAGTTTACATTCCTTTACAATAGCCCGGTTACCAACCCTAACCATTGCTTATTGATCGATGTTGAGACCGGTGGGGGTTATTGAATAGTTTAAATCATTTTTTCGGGGGTTCCATGCGAAAGATCATTATTCTGCTTTGCATTGCGATGTTGGCGGGAGGAACAGGTTCTGCGTTGGCAGATGAAATTGCGGTTATTGAAACCAAGTTTGGCAATATCGAATTGGAATTTTTCCAGGACAAGGCCCCCGGCCATGTCAAAAACTTCAAAACCCTCGCTAAGACGGGGTTTTACAATGGAACTCTCTTTCATCGGGTGATTCCCGGTTTTATGATCCAGGGCGGGGACCCCAATACCAAAAAACCGGACCGTTCCATGCACGGTATGGGCGGGCCCGGCTATTCGATCAAGGCCGAGTTCAACGCTACCAGGCATGACCGGGGAATTCTGTCCATGGCGCGCTCCCAGGATCCGAACAGCGCGGGTTCACAATTCTTCATCGTGGTTAAGGATGCCCATTTTCTGGATGGCAAATACACAGCGTTCGGTAAAGTGACCCAGGGGATGGACGTCGCGGATAAAATCGTCAGTGTTCCACGGGATGGGAATGACAATCCCCTCGAAGCTATCAGTATAAAAATTATTATTAAACCGAAAAAATAATTTCAAAGCCAAAGGAGCTTTTTATGAGTAAAGAAGTCGTAGTAATTGAAACCACACACGGAACCATCAAACTGGAATTTTTCGAGGACAAAGCTCCCGGGCATGTCAAAAATTTCAAGGAGCTGACCAACAAAAATTTTTATGACGGCACCACATTTCACCGGGTCATTCCCGGCTTTATGATTCAGGGTGGCGATCCCAATTCGAAATCAGACGACCGGAGCCAGCATGGCACGGGAGGTCCCGGATACAGCATCGATGCCGAATTCAACGACGTCAAGCACGAACGGGGCATACTCTCCATGGCGCGGTCGCAGGACCCCAATAGTGCCGGGTCGCAGTTTTACATCTGCGTTAAGGATTCGTTTTTTCTGGATGGCCAATACACGGCGTTCGGCAAGGTCATTGAAGGCATGGACGTCGCGGATAAAATCGTTAATGAACCGCGGGACTCGAACGATAACCCGCAGGAACGGATAGAAATGAAATCTGTTTCCGTTGTTGAGGAATAGGATTTTCGCCAGAATCTTGCTCAGGAAGGAACTATGGAAAACGAATTAATCGTAAACGTGTACAAGTTTATGGGGAATGATTTGCTGTCGGGCCGTACCTCAGACGATGGCTCCCCGTCAGCCGAGTCTCTCAGAAAACATGTCCTGGACAACTGGGATAAGTATGAGCGGATTTCGATATTGCTGGATAACGTGACGCAGATGACCCGTCCTTTTCAGGACGAGGCCTTCGCCAAACTGCTGGAAGGCCACTCCTTGGACGAATTCAATCAGAAAATCCACTTTCCTGACGCCAAGGAAAACACGGTTAAGGAATTAAACACCGCGTTTAAAATTCGCCAAAAAATCATTCAGTCAAAAAAAGAAAGAGAAGGAGAAAAAGGAGACCAACTCGGGCTTTAGGAGAGGTGGCGTTGCTTCCTTTATGGAACGGCCAGCGTCACGCTGGCCTCCGCTCCTCCCCTGAAAAAGCCGTTCTTAAATCCCCCCAACCCAAAATCTCCCCAACCCAAAATCCCCCCAGCCCCTAAAAAATGGAGAAAGGAGCAGGGTGAAAGGGAGCAGGGAAAATCCTTGAAAAAAGTTCCACCCCTCACCCAGCCCTCTCCCCTTGAGGGGAGAGGATTTTTAATTTCCTCCGGGCGTGGCCCGGTTGGGTCCAGCGTCACGCTGGTCGCCGCTTCGCCGGTGGAAAACCGGTTGCCAGTCCCGCTTCGTGGCATTAACCTGATGGAGTGAAGTGAGCACGACCGGAGCTTGTCTTCGGCTAAACTCAAATCGCTATGTAGCCAAGAAGAGACTTGACCCCTTTCTCTTGTTGGAAAAACTGTGTTACCGGATGATATTGACCCACAATCTAAATCGATAGGAAGCGTTGGGC
>QIDN01000340.1 GCA_003229345.1 Nitrospirota bacterium
GCGGCCGGTTTCGTCATCCAAAAAATGGCTGAGTTGCAGGCAACGGTCCTGGGCGCCGTTCAACGCCTGTACCGTTTTCTGAAAATCGATTTCAGCCAAGCCGTGGTGGATGTCTTTCTTCTCCAGCCAGCGGAGAAAGGAATACAGGTCGAACAGGATTTCGTTCGTTTCGGTTTTGGTGGACACGGAGTTGAATGGCAGGAATCCCACCACAAACCGGCTCAGGTGCATCGGCCGAAGGCTTTCCGGTTCCGCCGTAACGGTGCGGTTGCCCATTTCTCCGGAATGCTCCATTCCCGATTCGATCAGGCAATTGTGAAACAGCGCCAGGCTTTTGCCGAGTTCTCCGGCAGGTAGTTCCGAAGCGGGGCGCTGGCCGCGGCTCTGAGCATAGCTTTTCATCAACTCGTAAAGACTCATTGCAATCCTAAGATGGAGTGGAAGCCGAAAGGCAATTCTTAAGCGTGTCGAGCAGGCGCTGGAATTCTTCCGTGGTGATATCTCCCATGTTGGCGATCCGGAAAATACTTTCGCTTAGTTTTTTCTGGCCCGCATAAATGACGAATCCTTGTCCCTTCAAACGATCATGCAACCCTTGGTAGGTGACGTCCTCCGGCAGTTTCAGCGCGGTCAGGGTGTTGGACAGGTGCGTTTCGGAAACAATGAACTCCAATCCCATTTCCCGGAATCCCTTCCGAAGCATCGCCGACGCCTGGCGGTACCGATTGATCCGGCCTGTGACTGTTTCTTCAAGCAGCTCATCGAGCGCGGCATCGAGCGCGTAATGAATCTGCACCGCCGGGGTGAACAGGGTATCGCCTTTTTCCTGGGCCTGATGATTTTTATATAAATTGAAATAATGGGAGGGCTCGGGAATTTTATTCAGCCGTGCCATTTCGGTTTTGCGCGCCAACACGAACGAGACGCCCGGCAGGCCCTGCAGGCATTTGTTGGCGGTGCCCACGCAGAAATCGACGCCGGCGCGGTTGAAATCCAGAGCGTCGCCCGCCAAGCCGCTGATGCTGTCCACCAGAAACCGTTTTTTATATTTCCGGACCAGCTCTCCGATTTCATGAACCGGGTTGAGCAGTCCCGTAGTTGTTTCATGATGTACCAGAGCGACCACTTCAATTTTAGGATTTTGCTTCAGCACCTGTTCGATATTGCTCAGAACGGGCGGCTCCCCCCAGGGGGTGTCGAGGCACTGTGTGTTGAACCCGTACGCTTCCGCCATGGCGGAAATGCGCTCGCCGTAAACGCCGTTGCGGATCACCAGCATGGTTTCCCCCTCGCTGAGGCAGGAGCATACCGCCATTTCCAGCGCGGCGGTACCAGAACCCGTGGTCAGCACGGCGTCGTAATCATTTTGGATGCCGAAGGCACGAACCAATTTGGAGCGGATCGACTGCATCAGATCCGAAAACTCCTTTTCCCGGTGGCACAGGTCAGGCTTCAGCAGAGCCTGGCGGACCCGCTCGGTCACATTGACGGGCCCCGGATTGAGTAGAACGGTTCGTTTCATCAGTTTTTCCGGTTAAAACCACAACTATTTAAATAGGACTATACCACCCCTCCAAACCCCCGCAAAAATAAATTATTAGAAGGTCCGGCACCCCGCCGCGCGGGAATTTGGTATGATTGCGGAAGAACAGACTCTTTCATGAATCCTCTTTGCCGGTGGGTGTGATCCAGTGCGGTTGAACCTTCTCATTCTAATGGTCTGCCTTCAGGCAGGCATCCTGATTCCCTCGTCGGCATCCGCTTTGGGCGCGGCCTCGAAGGTCGTCATCCCTCAAATCAAATATAAGGGAGGGAACTATAATCCCCGGCCTCACGCAGTGGAAAGCCTGCTGGCGCAGATGGCCAAGCGCACTTCCGTAGAAGTCAAACGGTCTCCGTTGTTTCTGAAACCGGGGGATGCCCGGTTATACCGGCATCCGTTCATTTATATGGGCGGTAATAAGGCTTTCAAACCGTTCAGTGAAAAAGAATTGAAAGCTCTGCGCAATCACCTGACCTACGGTGGATTTCTGCTGATCGACGACAATTCCTCGAAGCCGAATTCCGAGTTCGATAAATCGGTTCGGAGGATGATCGGCCGTCTGTTCCCCCACGTTCCCTTGCAACGTATTTCCCGGGACCATTCCATTTTCCGCTCCTTTTATTTGATCAATCAAGTGGTGGGCCGGGTGGTGAATAAACCGTATCTGGAAGGGATCACCACCAAAGGACGTACCGTGCTGGTGTATTCCGCCAACGATCTCGGCGGGGCCTGGTCCAAAAGCAAGCTGGGACACTGGGATTTCGACATGATTGGCGGCGGTAACCGGCAGAGGAAGCTGAGTCTCCGGCTGGGTGTCAACATCATGATGTACGCGCTGACGCTGGATTACAAAAAGGATATGGTGCATCTGCCCATCATTCTCGAACGCCTGCGGAGGGTCAATCCAAGGTGAACTGGCTGGCCGCACTATGGGGTGAAGAGTGGAGCGAATACAACGCCTGGGAGTTGCACTGGACGTCGGACGTCTGGGGAGGCACCTTTGTTTTTCTGGGGGTGTTGATCGTTCTGTCTCTGTGGTTTTTCTGGGCCAGCCTTTCGCGGGTCCGTTCCCTCTGGAAGAAAATATTTCTTTATGCTCTGCGGGTAGTCGTCCTGTTGTTGGTGGCGATGGTGGTTTTGCAGCCGCGACTGGAGTTCAAGAAAATCCAGCCTTTGAAAAATACCGTCGCCGTTCTGCTCGATGACAGCAAAAGCATGACGATCAAAACCTTTCCTTCCGAAAAACCCCGGAGTGATCTGGTGCGCAAGGTGATGGAAAGCAATAAGGAATATTTTGAAACGTTAAAGCAGGATTATGAAGTAGATTTCTTTTTTGCCTCGGATAAGATCGACCCGGTTCCGCTCTCGAACGTGGTAACCGGTTATCAGGAACAGGCGATCAATACCGACCTGCATCAGGTGTTTTTGGATGTGGCGGAAAATTACGAGGGCCAATCCTTGCAGGGTGTCCTCCTGTTTTCCGACGGCGCCGACCTCACCCAGGATCCATCCGGTATTTCTCCGGAGTTTACCGAAACGCTGACCCGGTTGAATGGACCGGTGCATACCTTTCAGGCGGGAGGCAACGAAGGATTCAAGGACTTAGCCATCGAAAAGGTGGATGCAACGGACTTCGGGTTTGTTCATCAACCGCTGAATATTGCCGTAACAGTTTCCGCGCGGGCCATCGGCAAGAAAAATATTCCGCTGGTGCTGAAAGAAGGCGATAAAATTCTGGTTTCAAAAATCGTTTCACTGAAAGAAGAGGATTCGCAATACACCGCAGAACTTCAGTTCACTCCGGCGTCTATCGGCAAACGCATTTACACACTTTCGGTCCCCGTGTTTGCGGGCGAGGCGGTGGAGGTCAATAATCGCTGGAGTTTTGAGGTCAAGGTGATCCGCGACCGGGTGCGCGTGCTTCACTTGAATGGCCGGCCTTCGTGGGATTCACGTTTTTTGAGGGAAGCGCTTGCCAACAATCCCAAGGTGGATTTACTGTCTTTCTTCATTTTGCGAACGCTGACCGACGATGTGGGCGCCACCACTTCCGAATTGAGTTTGATTCCGTTTCCATCCAATCTCCTGTTCAGCGATTATCTCAACTCGTTCGATCTGGTTATTTTTCACAACTTCAAATTTTCCCCGTTCATTGACAAGAAAAACCTGTCCAACATCAAGGAGTATGTGGAGCAGGGAGGGGCGTTTCTGATGATCGGCGGCGACCTCTCGTTTGAAGGCGGTGGATACGACCGCACCCCGGTGGAAGATATTCTCCCGATGCGTATCCGGGGCGGGTCCAAAAAGTTTCTGCTGGGAGAATTACAGATGAAAGTGCAGCCGAAGCTTTCTCATCATCCCGTGCTCCGGTTGGAAAACGATCCAAAACAGAATATGAAGGCCTGGAAATCACTGCCTCCCCTTCAGGGAGTCAACATCGGGCTGGTTCCGGTGAAGGGGGTGCACGTGCTGAGCACCGCCCGGAAAAATAAAGTCAATGCTCCGGTGCTGGTGACGCGCCAGGTGAAAGAAGGACGCACCATGGTCATCGCTACTGATTCTTCGTGGAACTGGAACTTCCTGCGTGTGGGGGAGGGCGGTAGCGGACGGTATTACCAGAAGTTTTGGGAAAACGTCATCGCCTGGATGACCCGCGAGCCGGAAACCAATCCCATTCAGGTGGAAACCGACAAGCAAAAATACCGGGAGCATGAAAAAGTCATCATCCACTTTAAAGTCAGCGGACAGGATTACAATCCCCTGCCCGGTGTCGAGGTGGATTTTGTGGTGAACTCCCTGCCGAAGGAACAGGAACGGGTCCGGGAAACCGTGAAGACCGACGAACACGGAGAAGGGCGGTTCGAATTTGCGCCGGGCCGGGAGGGGTTTTATTCGGCGAAGGTGACCCTGACTTCCGGTGGCGAGGTGCTCTCCGGTGAAACCCGTTTCATCGTGTTCAGTCCGCAGATCGAATTTCAAAAACCGTTGGTGAACGAAACGCTTCTTCAATCTTTGTCGAAAGTGACCGGCGGCAGTTATCAAGTATTGGAAGAGGGGATGAAGATCAAAAATCTGACTTTCCCCAATCCGGAAGTGGAAATCAAGTCCAGTTCGCGGATGGTCTCGCTGTGGGATAGCTGGTGGACGTATGGGTTGATTGTCGGATTCCTCGCGGTGGAATGGTTTACACGCCGCAAATCCGGCCTCAGTTAACCGGGCAAGGCCCGGTGCAAATTTAGCTGGAGCGGAGGGGCGCAATCAAAGAGTTGCCGTCGCCAACCCAGCGTGACGCTGGACCTAACCTGGCATAGACGGAAGGGCGCGATTGAAACGTTCCTTTCGCCTTTCAGGTTTTTAAACTGCCTGCAGGGGCACCCTGCCTTGTGAAACCCCTGTATTTCCTGTAATATCAAAACCTAAAACGGTTGACGAGCCTTCCCCTGCAGATAAACCCCTGATATTTTGAGAAACGATGGATAAAACCAATAAAAAAAGCATTCGAGCCTGGATACGCGATCGCATTCTGTTTATGGCGGTGATGATTTTTGTGACCGGGGCCGGGTTGTACATGGCGGCGGGCAAAATTATCCCGCATGAGAGCATCTGGCTGGATCCGGTCAAGGAATTCTCCCTGCTGATCTCAATGATCGGTGTGGTGTCGCTCGGTTACGAATTGTTTCTGCGGGAACTCACGTTCAATGAATA
>QIDN01000159.1 GCA_003229345.1 Nitrospirota bacterium
TATATCCCAGATCAAACTGCGCCTTGTCGTATCCCTGCTCGGCGGCTTTGGCGTACCACTCGGCGGCCTGCTGATGATCCTGCTCGACGCCCTGGCCGAAGTCATACATGTTGCCGATGTTGAACTGCGCGCGCGGCAGGCCCTTGTCGGCGGCCTTTTTATACCATCGGGCGGCTTCTTCCAAATTCTTTTGGACGCCCTCGCCGTTGTCGTACATATTGCCCAGCTTGAACTGGGCCTTGGCGTGCCCCTGCTCGGCGGCTTTGAGGAACCACTTGGCGGCCTGAAGCGCATCCTTGGAAACGCCCTCGCATACTGAATACATATATCCCAGATCAAACTGCGCCTTGTCGTATCCCTGCTCGGCGGCTTTGGCGTACCACTCGGCGGCTTCTTCCGGGTCCTTGTCAACGCCTTTACCCCGGTTGTACATGATACCGAGGTAGTGCTGAGCCTTCGGGGAGCCACCCTTGGCGGCGCGGGTGTACCACTTCTTCGCTTCATCATAATTCTGCGGTACGCCCTGGCCGACATCGTACATATTGCCGAGGTTGTACTGGGCGATTTGGTGATCCTGCTCGGCGGCTTTGGCGTACCACTCGGCGGCCTGCTTCAAATCCTGCTCAACCCCCAGGCCGGTATCATACATGTTGGCGAGATTATTCTGCGCGCGGGGATTGCCCTGCTCGGCCAAAGTCTTGTAAATCTGCAAAGCCGTTTTATAGTCTTTTTCGTTATAAGCTTTCAACGCATCATTAAACGATGCGGCCCCTGCCGTGGCAGGCAGGACAAACAACAGGGCCGCCATCACATAAGCGGTCAAACCGGATTTCGGGGATTGCTGTAGACTCCTCATAATCAATGCTTCCTGACGAATGAAGGTGGACGATATTTTATTATTACATTTACCATCTATTATAATGTGTAATTTTCAAAAGGGTGCCCCCTTCCCCAAAACGGCCCTAACGTGGCTATTTTCAAAGGAAAAAATTGAGGAGGCGAAAGCGCTCACCAGCGTCAGTGGGGGTTTTTAACAAAAAAGCAAGCGGGGATAGATCCAGCGTCAGTTGAGATGAACAGACGTAATAAACTGTTTGGCGGGAAATGGTGCCGGGGGACGGAATCGAACCGCCGACACGAGGATTTTCAGTCCTCTGCTCTACCGACTGAGCTACCCCGGCTTATTGTTTCTGGCTGATATTCGGCTTGGTGCAGGCGAAGTTAGCGAAATTATCACAAAGGCCCTACCCTGTCAATTGGATTCCCCCGAACCTCATTTCACCTGAAATCCTTGATTTTTTTGATATAATTCTTAAGACAATGCTTGTTTGCACCCACCTTTCACAGACGGCCACAATCATGCTGGTGCTCACCCGGAAAATCGGCGAAAGCCTCGCCATCAACGAAAATATTCGCATCACCGTCCTTGAGGTGAAGGGGAAAACCGTGCGCCTGGGTATCGAAGCACCCGACGACGTTAAGGTTTACCGGCAGGAAATTCTGGTTAAAATTCTGGAAGAAAACAAGCAGGCCGCTGCCGCTGGAAAATTTGATCCGTCGCAGGTGGGCCGATGGGCCAAGGACCAGTTGCAATCATGAAATACCAATCCACACGTTTCGGCGAATTTGAAGTGACGGACAATGAAATCCTGAATTGTCCCGACGGACTGTACGGTTTCGAGCAGGAAACGCAATTCGCCCTGCTGCCGTTCGATCCCACTATCGACTCGCCGCTGGAGTGGCTTCAGTCACTCACCACGCCGGAGCTGGCGTTCGTGGTCGCCGATCCCGCTTCTTTTGTACCGGACTACGAAGTGACGTTGGCGGCAGAAGACCGCCGCGCCATCGGGCTGGGCGAAGAGGAGCCGTTTCAAATCCGCGTTATCGTAACCGTGCCGGAAGATTACCGCCGCATGACGGGCAACTTGCTTGCGCCTCTAGTCATCCACCCGCGCATGAACACCGGCAAGCAGGTCGTACTGACGCAGCCGGATTACAACACCCAGCACCCACTCCTCCCCAATGCCGTCCGTGACAACTGACCGCTCCAACATTCCTTTTCACCATCCTACAGTCTTCTTTACTTTCTCTCGGAAAGGATGTTTTTTATTTCTTCCTGATTCATGATATGGGCTATATCTAATGGAGTGTCGCCGTCCTGATTTTTAGCCGAGGTGTCTGCCCCTTGCGTCAGCAGAAACCGCACCATCTCTTCTTGTTCTGCCTCCACAGCACAATGCAAGGGTGTGAAGCCGTCCTTATCCTTACAATTGATATCTGTTCCGCGACCTAACAAATACTGAACCGTAGTTATATGCCCTTCGCCGGCTGATCGATGCAAAAGAGTACTGCCATCCTCTTCATCTATAAAATCGATATTCGTCTGATCTTCCAAAAGGAACACTTCCACTTCTTCTTCGTCTAACACACCCGCCAGCTCTAACGCGGTGTCTCCGTCATCATTCCGGATCGAGGGGTCGGCCCCGCGAACTAATAGAAACTCGACAATTTCGACAAACCCCTGCATCACCGCATAATGCAGGGGAGTAAAACCATACTCACCGCGAGCATTGATATCGGCACCAAACTCCAAAAGGATTTTGACTTCTTCAACATTGCCGCGGCTTGCCGCATAATGGATGGGGTAAATGCCAACAGGAGTCGCCGTATGAACATCTTTGACCTCCTGGCCGCCATGATCGGGGATCAGAGAATACTCTTTCAGAAGAGCCTGTAGTTTTTCTTTACCGGGTTTTTTCATTATTTAATTGTCGTAAAGTCAGAAAATATTGTCCGAGGCTAATGCACCGGAGCAGAGGGTTTGGAGCCGAAGCGGGAGAAGTGCCCTTTCATTTCTTCCGGGGAGCTGTGTACGTCGATATAAATATAAGTGTCGCGCACCTTGGAGTTTAAGGCGAAGTTCACCCGGCTGAGTTGGGTGCCGTCGATGAACATGACATCGGTGAACGGACGGCCTACCCGGTATTCGCGATGCTTCCGGACAAACGCGATGAAAGTTTTAAACCCCCGAGCGCAATAGGCGGATTGCAAACCTTGCAGATCGCACACAGCACGCAGGCCGGTGGCGTTGTTCTTGGTCCGTTTCTCCAGCTTTTCGGCGAGGGTGACGCTGATCTGAATTTGAGACTGATCAGGTTTTTTGGAGAAGACCCGACTAATTTCCTCGGGAGTGAGATCGTACCGGAACTCATCATTATGATCGCTTTTAATGAGCGTGTTGTATTTGTGGACGGTCACCGTGCCCCATAGTTTTTTCCGCAAACTCGGATTTTTCGTCGCTTCGTGAAAATTTTTCGCTCCCTCAAGACATTCCTCCTGAACCAGACTTTTATCGCAGAAAAAATTAGGCAACTGCAGGGCCTTGAACCCTGGACCGTAGAGCTTCTTAATTTCCGCATAAATCTTTTTCTGGCGTTTCCACTCCTCGGCGGCGGGATCCTGCTTCATCCTTTGGGTCATCGTTTCCGGCGCGTCGTCGAATTTAATTGTCAACGCAGTACGATCTTTTTCCGGCAGATGCGTATCGGTGACAGCGATCACCGCCCAGGACATGCGACTCATACGACGATCAGGCTCCACTTTAGCCAGTGTTTGATACCCTTGAAGACACTGTTCATTGGATATCTTGAAGGTGCAATACAGTTCGCGGATGTGCAAACCGGACTGAATCTGTTTTTTCAGTTGATGGACCTTCCCGATAAATTGTTTCTGCTCCTCCTCGGAAGGCGTACTTTGCAAGGCCAGAATCATGGCCTCTTTTGTAGCGTCCCACTTCACTAACAAAGTGTGAAAGCCGCCACTGCGCAGGAAGCGGGTGCTGATCCCTACGGTACGCAGACCGGCATTTGGAATCTCCTTTAACGCGGACGCCAGAGTCGTCACGCCAACCTGGCATTGCCGAACCCGTTCCGCTTCGTCCGCATTGGAACCTATGTTAATGAGGAAAGGAAAACATTCGAGATTGGTAATTCCGTAGCGTTGCTCCAGTTCCATTTTTACCAGGGACAGAGCATTGAACACGTTGGCGGCCCCAGCCGGTTGCGAGAATAGAAGAAATACCGGAAGGAACAACAAAGCGGATAATAAATGGAAACGGTGCATGGAGCCTCGCCGATCGGGTTTGTTTCCTCATTATAGTGTCAAATTTAAGAGGGCAGGACAAGGGGAAAGGGGGAAGACAAAAAACCGGGTGGAATCAGCCAAATTCTTTAAAAATCAGGATGAGTTTCTTAAAGATCAACCTCCACTCCGCTGTTGGATTTCCGTGCGGGTTTTCTGGAAGACCTCGGCCAGTGGACCTCCCAGGCGGATAGCCTGATCGATGACCTCCAAAGCATCCTCCTGACGGTCCAATTCCATGAGGACGTGCGCAAGGTTGTTGTAGGCCGCACCCGACCGGGGAGCCGCGTCGACGGCGGAACGAAACGCCCGCTCGGCCCCTGCCAGATTTTTCAGGGCATAACGGCTGTTGCCGAGACCTATCCAAGCCGTCTCGTTATGCGGCCAGCGGTCCGTCGCGTGGACATAGGCCTGCTGTACTTCAGTCCAGTGTTCGGTCTGTTCCAATCCTATAACGGCTTTGAGATAAACTTCCTCCCGCGCCGTTGCGGGGAACTGCTGCGGGGAAAGGGTGAGGAGTCCCCAATGCCCCGAAGGTCGCCAGGTACTGGCAAATGCGTCGATGGCTAGAACCTCTCTGGCTTCCACGCCGGAGTGAAGAATAATTTCACGTTGATCCAGATCGTAGCCGATGATTACGGCATAGTGCCAACTGGCTTGAAAAAGAGACCGCAACCGTTGCAAAACGATGACGGGATGGCCGCCAGCCACTTCCTTCAATATATCCTCAATGCGGTGAACCGGATACGCGACGCGGCCATGGCGGCGGGCGGCACCAATCATGTCCGGCGGCAGGCTTCCCTGACGGCTGGGGGTATACACTTCCGGTTTCAATTGCTCGGGGGTGACCGCCACGCCGGACCATTGCAACGTCATGGCAAGGGATGCGGGACCACATTGAAATTCACCCTGGGGATAGAACGGAACTTCCGCCAATTCAATTTTGCGGGGAATGTCGAGGGAGGGGGGCAACTCCACTTTCGGCTTCAATTGTTCAGGAGTAATCGCCACACCGGACCATTGCAACGTCATGGCAAGGGATGCGGGACCA
>QIDN01000116.1 GCA_003229345.1 Nitrospirota bacterium
GGTCAGCACCGCAGTTATTAAAAAATGAACGGAGATGGTGACGGTGCCGGCAGGAAAATTTATTTATCAGGATGAAAAAGACGAAGAAGACCAGATCGACATGAAAGAATTTTCGATCATGAAATACCGCACCACCAACGTGTTGTACCAGCAGTTCGACCCCCGGTTCCAGCACCGTTATCCCAAGTATTCCTGGAACAAGGATCAACCGGTCGTCGGCATCAATTATTACGAAGCCACGGTCTTTGCGCTGTGGCTGGGATTGCGGCTTCCGACTGAAACCGAGTGGGAAAAAACCTCACGTGGAACCGATGGCCGCGATTATCCCTGGGGAGAGGCCATGGGGTACCAGACCGGATATTGCAACACCGCCGACTTTGTGGTCGGTCACACCAGCCCGGTGACGGATTTCGAGGAAGGGATTTCTCCCTACGGCTGTTTTGATATGGCCGGCAATGCCTGGGAGTGGTGTGTTCAATTATTTTCCTCCCAGTTCACCACCCAGAAGATCGTACGCGGAGGGTCCTGGCTCAATTATATGGTGAATGCCAAATGCCATTTCCGTAACTCCTTCGATCCCGCCGAAAGACATCCCGGAGTGAGCGTCCGGTGCACCACTCTGCCTCTGGTCGAAGTGGAAAAAGAGGATGAAGACGACGACTTCTAAAGCTCCTTCCTTTATTTCCCTGGGGTTAACGTGATCGTGTGGCAGGGGGCCTGGCCTGTTCCTTCAATATCCCGCTAAACTTTTACTTGACAATACTTTAGGTCACTTTCTATCCTGAATTAACAAGGTGAATTCCGGGCCATTGCGCCCTTCCCAGTATGCCTCAACCAATCCGGTGAATATCATTGCCTGACAGAGACGCGAAAAAAACATTATTGTTTGTGGATGACGATCCCGCCATGGTCAAAATGGTTGGGAAATTTTTGGAAAGTTCCCTGGGACCGGAATTGATCGAGTTCCATGAGTCCGTATCTGGAGAGAGCGGGCTCCATAAAGCGCAGGAATTGCAACCGGATATCGTGATTTGTGACATCAACCTTCCCGGTATGAACGGGTTTGAGTTTTGCCGTCGGATTCATAAACCAGATTTTAATGCCACTGTCATCCTCATGTCTGCTTACGATGAGAATGAGGATTATGCCATTCAGGCCAAGGAGGCCGGAGCCGATGCCTTTTTGACCAAACCCATCAAAAAAGGCGAACTGCTGTTTGTCGTCAATTTTATTCTGCGAATTGACACTCTCAATCAAACCGTTCTTGGAAAAAATCAGGAACTCCAGGAAGATCAACGTCGGCTGAACGACAATCTTAAAGATATCATACAGATGAATTCAAAGTTGGAATCCCAGAATACCCGGATTTCTTTCATGAACAAGGAGTTGGCTGAGCGGTTCGACTCTACAGTGGGACTGCTCACGAACATCATCGAACTCAATCAATCCCAGCATCGGGGACATTCGGAGCGGGTAGCGGAAATCGCCGTTTTCATCGCTCAAAAAATGGGGTTGTCCCAAGACTCCATTGAATCCCTCAGAACCGCCGCACGTTTGCATGAGTTGGGGATCGTCAGTCTGCCGCGCGACGAAACTGTGGAGGAAGTGTTTGATGAAGGAAAAAGCCGGCCAGTGACCAGCCACCCGATGGTTGCAGAAATGCTTCTGAAAGGATTCGCTGGATTTGAACCCGTTGCCGAACTCATCCGGCACATGCATGAAAATGTCGATGGGTCCGGAAAGCCCGATGGTCTGGTGGGCGACCAGATTCCTGTAGGATCTCGGATTCTTTCTACCGCCAGTTTTTACGACCATTACATGGTGGCTCATCCGGACAATTCTATTTTGGAGGCTTTAAAAAAGGTGGAGCAATCCATCGGCACCTGGTTCGACGAAAACGTGGTTTCATTTCTTTCTGATTATGCGCTATCCCAAAACCAGAGTGGTAACGAGAAAACCGTCAGTTGTTCCGTGTTCGCTCTCCAGGAGGGCATGGTGTTGGCCTCGGATATTTACTCCGAGTCCGGCATCAACCTGCTTCGTAAAGGCACGGTGCTGGATCGGGATATGGTAAACAAAATTCTTAAATTCAATAACGTGGACCCCATCGCGGGGCAAGTTCAAGTGAAATCATAATCTTCTTATGGATATAGCAACCTTATTAGGAATTGTTTCAGGGATAGCCCTGTTGCTGGCCTCCATCATGCAGAACAGTGGGCTGGAGTTGTTTTACAGCCCGCCTTCGGCAATGATCGTGCTAGGCGGGACTATTGCCGCGACCCTCGTGGCGTATCCTATCAATGAGCTGTTTGGTGTCTTGGGTCTTTTCGTCAAAGTGTTCATGACCAAGAAGCGCGATCTCTATGATTTGATCGACACCATGGTGATGACCTGCAGTGTTGCCCGCAAGGGAGGGGTTCTGGCTATCGAGTCACGTTTGGATGATATCGACAATGGTTTTCTCAAAAGAGGGTTGCAGTACACCGTCGACGGTAAGGATGAAAAAACCGTAGTGACCATCCTTAAAAAAGAGATCCGCCAAATTCAGCAGAGACACCGCGACGGATGGGAAATCATGAGTGAAATGGGAAGGTTTGCTCCAGCTTTTGGAATGGTCGGCACACTCATCGGATTGATCCAGATGTTGTCCGCCCTCGACGATGTCAAGACCGTTGGCCCGAAAATGGCTGTGGCTCTGATCACCACATTTTATGGTGCGTTGTTAGCCAACCTGGTATTTATTCCCATGACCGTCAAACTGAAACGCCGGAGCGCGGTGGAAACTCTGGAAATGGATCTTGTGCTGGAAGGCATCACCTTCATCCGCAAGGGTGTGAATCCCCGGTTCATGAAAGAAACTCTGGAAAATATTCTGGAGAATGCCATCGGTAAAAAGTTGAGAAGAGAAGACGTGCTGGCTCAAAAACCGGTTCCCAAGCCCGTTTCCAAGCCGGTTCCCAAACCCCCGACAAGATAAGGCGCCCATGCACGAACCCGAAGAGAACCTTGACGATGAAATAGAGTATGCCATCGAAGAGTCCCGAGGCGTTCCTCCCTGGGTCATTACCTTCGCCGACATGGTCACTCTACTCATGGTGTTTTTCATTCTCTTGTTCGCCATCGGTACTGTCGAACAGGAAAAGTGGCGGCAGATCAAGGTGTCGCTGCGGGAAGCGCTGGGAGCGGACGCCATCGAAGAACAGGGGACCCGGCAAGGGTTGGATGTGATCCAAACCCAGGTGGATGAGCAGACGGTGCATGCCGTTGATGAAGTCGGCGCCATGGTGAACCGGGAGATGGAAGATATCATCTCCGAGGTTGAGGAATTCATTTTCAAAAACAAACTCTCCGGCGAAGTCCGCGTTTCCTCGGACGAGCGCGGGGCGGTGATCACCATCTCCGATGTGGTATTGTTTCCCTCCGGATCGGCGGAGATGACCCCGAAAGGCCGTGCCACCCTGCGCCAGGTATTCGATGTGTTGAAACAGTTTAATTACAACATCAAGGTGGAGGGCCATACCGACAATACTCCCATTCACACGTTGCGATATCCCTCCAATTGGGAATTGTCAGCCTTCCGGGCAGCCGAAGTGGCCCATATGCTGATTGACGACGGATACCCGCCGGAGCGGCTTTCTGTGGAAGGTTTTGCGGAGTTTCGGCCGATTGTTCCCAATACCAGCTTGGAAAACCGGTCCAGGAACCGTCGTATTGAGGTAGTCTACCAGCGCGGCAGTATCCGCAAACGCATGGTTCAAATATTGAAACGTAAATGATCTTCGCCAAGGCCCATCACTCACAAAAGCTATTGTATTTCAATAATTTACGTTTTGACAACCCCCGCCATCTCTGCTAATTTAAAGCCATTCCCTCTAATTTTGCGGTAATACTGGCCACACAGAGCCGGGTTGCCCACGATCATGGTAAAATCTTGAAACAGGAACACCAGGAACAGTGGATGCGGCGGGCTTTGGAACTGGCCGGAAAAGCGGCGGGCCGAACCTCGCCCAACCCCATGGTTGGGGCCGTTATCGTGAAAAACGGGCGCGTCATCGCCGAGGGCTACCATAAAAAGGTGGGTCGCCCTCATGGCGAGATCGAGGCCTTGCGGAAAGCGGGGAAGCGGGCCAGGGGAGCGCAGATGTTCGTCAATCTGGAGCCCTGTTGCCATCAGGGGCGCACGCCACCCTGCACGGATGCCATCATCGAAAGCGGTATCAAAGAGGTATTTGTGGGCATGCGCGACCCCAATCCACGGGTAGCGGGGAAGGGCATACGCCAGCTGAAACGAGCCGGGCTAGCGATACACAGTGGCTTGTTGAAGTCAGAATGCCAGCGTCTGAACGAGGTATTCGTCAAATATATACAGACCGGGCAGCCGTTTGTGACCTTAAAGTCCGCCCTGTCGCTGGATGGGAAAATCGCCACTTCAACCGGTGAGTCCCAATGGATCACCGGACCTGAGGCGCGAGAGCGGGTGCACCGGATGCGGGATCAGGTCGATGCGATCCTGGTAGGAGCCGGGACAGTACTCAAGGATAATCCGCGCCTGACCACGCGCCTGAAAAATGGCAAGGGGCACAACCCGGCCCGTGTTATTCTGGATGCCAGGGCGGAAATCCCGCTGAAGGCACGGGTGTTTCAACACGCTAATCGGGACCGGGTGATTTATGTCACCACCAGCAAGGCTTCGGCTGTCCGTGTGAATCGGCTGAAAGACCGCGGGATTGAAATTCAGATAATTTCTGAGAAAAGTAGTCGTATCTCATTGATTAGATTAATGAAGTTATTGTGTCAAATGGAAATAGCTTCAGTGTTACTTGAGGGTGGGAGTAGCATCAATGCCAGCGCTCTCAAGGCAGGTATTGTGGATAAGGCGGTGCTGTTTCTGGCGCCCCTGATTATCGGGGGAGAGTCGGCTCCCGGTGTGGTGGGCGGACCGGGCATCAAAAGCTTGAAGCAGGCGCTCCCTATTAAAAACCTCACGGTCACTCCTGTGTGTGCCGATTGGATGGTAGAAGGATATCTTTAAATTATGTTTACCGGAATCATAGAAGTGGTCGGGACGGTTGGGTCGCTGGTCCACAAGGACGACAAAGCCCGGATGCGTGTGGATACGAATCCTCAATTCTCCCGGTTTGAAATGGGAGAGAGCATCGCGGTCAATGGTGTCTG
>QIDN01000363.1 GCA_003229345.1 Nitrospirota bacterium
GAGGAAAAGGATATGCTCCCTTTCCTCCTTACGGTATGGACTTATCGTCCACCCCTCTGACATCGGTGCTCGGGTTGCTCCCCAGCATAGCCCTATCCTCCGATGCAAGCCTTTTTATTTAAACGCGAACTGAAATTTCTACATCCTTATTAAGGAACAATGGGAGCGTGAGTTGCTTGTTTTTGTTCCGTTCCGGCTTTTTCCTAAGGGTGGGAACGGGAACAATTTTTTGAAAGCGGCTTTTTTCAGGTTTTTTCTTAATGCTCCATCCCTTTTTCTCTTTGGAAATTGCCCCCCGTTCCTGAAGTTTTTTCAGGGTCTGAGTTAGGAACTGATTCCGAATTTTCAGTTGTTCTCGGAGGCTGTTTTGAGAAATCGGATCCCCCTCACGTTCCAGTTGGGCAATGATTTTATCCTCCATGGTTAAATCCTTCGGCTGGGCGTCCTTTGAATCTTTTAAAACCTCCAGGTGAGGCATCGCCTCGGAGCCCTGGGCCAGCTTGATTATTAAGGGGTCCAGCGCCGGAGCGGCCCTTTGCTCCCTGGCCAGGACCAGGCAGTCTTCTCTTTTCTTGATATAAAGATTCGTGTCGCCCCATGCGTGAAAATCCGAAGATCCCCGCATCCCCAATCCTGGATGGGAAGCGCTCGCCCCGTTTTTCCTGGTATGATGAACCACGCAAACGGCCGTATTATACTTGCGCTGTAGGTTGCGTAGGTAGGCCAGTATCCCCGAGACGGCACTCGAACAGTTTTCGTCAATGGCATGCATTCGGACCATTGGATCAAGAACAATCAGGACGGGCTTTTCATTCTCCACGGTATTTTCCAACCGCTTTCGGTCATTGTCCTGATCGAGCCTTAGGGAGTCGGGAACCAGGATTCCAAGGTTGAGGGTTTCCAGTTCCGCGGATTTATGACAAGCCAGGGCCTTTAGCCGCTGGTAAAGGATCGCCAGGGAATCTTCGGCCATATAAATCAGGACCCTGCCCGGAGAAACCACGGGGTATCCCAGGCAGTCGGCGTTGGAGGCGACGGAAACGGCTATGTCCAAGGCCAGCCAGCTTTTGCACGATTTTGGGGCCCCGGCGATAATTCCCACGCCGAGGTGGGCCCACAGGTCCTTGATCAGCCAGGCCGGTTCAGCGGTTGTTTGCTCAAGGGACGCGGGGTTAAGCACTTGAAAAGTTTTCTTCATATTTCGCTCCATTCGTTGACGGCCTGGGCGACCTCCTGTGGGGTTACCTTGGGTTGCTGTTTGCGGGCTGCGGCCCACATGGAATCTATGGCGATCTTATTGATTAGGCGAATGAGCCCTCTGGATTGATTGAAAATGGAGTCGGCCGTTTCGGGGTCGAATATTCCTTCCGGACCTCCGGCTATTTTAATGTGATGATTTAGATAAGGTCCCGTTTCATCCCTTGTCAGCCCTTCCATGGACACTTGTACCACAATTCTTCGGCGCAGGGCCGTCATGGTGTGTTGTTTCAGGACCGCCAGGAATTCACGATGGGCTATCAAGATAAAACTCAATGGGATCGGATTCTTTCGTCCCAAATTGGTCAAACACCTGATCTGCTCCAAGACTTGCAGGGGAAGTTTCTGGGCCTCGTCAATAACGAAGACCTGTTTTTTCCTGGTGTTCCGATAATGTTGTTCGATGGCATCAACCAGGACCTGCCAGGCTTTTTCCGACTGATAGGCTGGGGCTATGTCCATACTCCTTGCGGCCCGCTTTAAAAAGGAGGAGACGGTTGCGCCTCCATCCTCGATCCAGCGAACATCGACGTTGTTGGGATTAAGAGTCTCGGTCCATGCGGACACGGCGCAAGTCTTTCCGCTCCCCGGTTCGCCAGCGCATAAAGCCATTCCCGGTATGACGTTCAGTCGTTCCAGTTCTTGAATGACCGCTTTAAAATCCTCACTTGCAAAACATTGTTCCGGCTTTATGAATGTAAAGGGAATCTTCGGCATGGAAAAGTTTTGTTGCAAGCTCATCATATTCTCCTTTATTAATTGGATGGGAGGTTGGATTCAACAAGGGTTCTTAGGTAGAAAGACAGATGTCTTGCCTTGCCTTTGGTCTCTGCGGCCTTTTTGATGGCCCGTGTGGATTTGTCCGGGTCAAATGGCCCGAATGTGTCGAAGACGCTTTGGATATTTTGGCGGTCCTGCCGGGTTAACCGCTGTTCAGGCAGATCGAGAAGCTCTAATAGATTGGCCAGGGAGAACCGTTCCCGGGACTCCCGGGGAACCATGATTTTTTGTTTTTGCCGCTGCTTTTCCTCAACAAGGGAATTCAAAAATTGACGGCTGCTCTTGACGGCGGCTTTTACTGCAGGCTTCCCGGTGTCCTTTTTATTTCGCGGCAAGTGGGCGGGCGGCCTGAACGGTTTGGCCCTTTGCACCCTTTCGTTTCCAAGGTACACCACAATATCCGAGGTGTTTCCTGGATCGTAACGCAACTCAATTTGTTGACCGGCCAATGCGGCGTCCACCTCGAAAACCCGCCCGTCAAACCGGAATGTGGCGTCCTTGGCCACCTTACGAAGGGCCACATGACGAAAGGCTGTTTCGATTGATTCCGGGGGGACGGTTCTGGTAGAGGCCAGACCTTCCATATATACGGAATGTGGGGAGCGTCCATGGGCCGAATGGACGACGCGGTTGTACTTCAGGTCCACATAGGCCCGCAGCGCCTGGTTCAAGGCCGCTATGGAGGTATAACGGGCGTTGTTGGCTTCCTGGATGAAGCCCGCCAGGGTCCCCCAAAACCGCTCCTGTTTTCCATTGGATTCCGGGGAATAGATGGGCGTGTGGAGCAGACTGATGCCCAATTCGGCGCATATCCTGGTAAACTGCCTGGAGACGTACACCTTCCCATTGTCGCAATAAAAAACCGACGGGCATCCCCAGATTAACAACCCGTCCTTGAACATTGACTCAAGGTTGGGTTCAGACCCGTCCAGGAAGGCCTCCATCCCGCAGCAGTTTCTCGAACAATCGTCTATTATTCCGAAGATTTTTGTCTTGACGTATCTGCCATCCAAGTAGATGTAAGGGCCGTGCTTTTCATCCGAATGCCATACATCCCCAGGCTTCTCGGCGCAGTACCGCCTAACCGCTTCATCACGGTTTTTGATCTTCTTTCCCGTCATCCCGAGTTTTTGAAGATGTCTTTGCAGTGTGGAACGTTTCACGCTGCCTGCTTTGATATCTCCACGCAAGCTAAGTATTTCGATGCACCGTTCTACTTTGCGAGACGGCAGTTCCTCTTTCAGAGCAACCGCCTTATCAAGAATATCCTTGTCAAATGCTTTGAGTGTCCCGCGATCCTTACGGCCTTTGGGACGGACGCCTTCCAGTTGCGAACCTTCATAGGCCTGATACCAGTTCCATACCGTGCGTTCGCATAAGGATTTGTGCCCATGCAACGGATGGCTCCAGCCCTTTTGAGCTATCTGTCGGCATAGGGCGCGCCTGTGCTTTCTGTCGAGGCCGGGATGCCTCAAAGGCGCAATCAAGGCAAACCGCTCCAGAGCAATTTCAGTGCTCAAACCCTCATCGGGTTTGCGGTTTAAAGAATAGATGGGGCTCCTTCTTTTTGGTTTCATAAAAACCTCCCTTTCCAAGGTTAATAAAATAGCCTTCTCCCCCATCGGAGAATCGGCGTTTTATAACCTTTTCGGAAAAAAGGGCAAAATAAAAACCGCAGTTTGTGTTGGCGCCACTGTGCAAAGAGGCGATGGAAGTCTATTTGGATAACGGCCGGTTCCTTAGGACGGATTTTGACCGTTAAGGAGGGGGAAATGGGAACGGATTTCGAATTGGCCCCCTGATAAAAAACAAAAAGGAGCCAATTTATTGTAATGGGGGCTTTGCCCCCAAACCCCCAGGGTTTTTCGCTTTAAAAGGGGAAAACGATAAGTTTGAAAATTCAGGAAAGATCAAAGCACGGGCGGGGATATACTCCACAAAAGTGAAGCAGGGACAAAGGGCTAAAAGAACCAAATTGCTTCAAACTGCTCAACTGAGACAGCATCCTGCAGACACTCCATTGAAGTCCCAACTTCAACCAGCTTAAACCCCTGCATTTTTTGTCAAGCAGGTCTTGATAAACAGGGTTGGGAAATGGATCAAAATCCGGCTCCAGCTGTTTGCCGAAGGAATAGATATTATCACCTGATTTTTCAGAAATATGACGGATTTTGCGCCACATGCGGTACAGGGTGTCAAAGCTGGGGCAATATTTTTTTCCCGATTCATCAATGGATGAGCGCATAAAAACGCTATTTACCGATTCCCCATCAATAACGATGCCGGCATAACACGAATCTAAGACGCTCAGCGCCCAGTGTTGATAAGCAAGGACAAAGCAGGGAAGGAAACTGAAACTGGGACACCCGGGGTTTTTGCAAATCATTCTCTTTACACGAATACGAACCTTTTCAATCGTCGTTCGCAAATTGCGCGAATACCATCCCCAATGAATCACATCCTTGCCATGGCACGTGGGGCATCTAACTCCATGGAGCCGGGAGAAAATATCTTCAACGGACAACTTCAGATATTCCTTTAAACCACCCAAAAAATTAGGTAACATAATCATCGGCTTTCAAAAAAGTTAATTTTACACCTTTAAAAACAAAAAAATGGGAATAGGACGAAACGATCCCTGCCCCTGCGGCAGCGGGAAGAAATTTAAAAAATGTTGTTTCGCCAAACCTGTTGCCCTGCCGGATAATTTCGCCTTTGTTGAAGAAGACAACCTGGACCGGTTGTCAAATCAAGTTATGGGCTGGATTAGAAACGGAAAATATGAAAAGGCGCAAAAAGGATGTGAAAAATTGTTAAAAGATTTCCCGGAGGTGATCGATGGCTACAATGGTTTCGCTGAATTATACGAAAAAAGAGGAAACATTGCCAAGGCTATAGAATATTACAAAAAATGTCTCGCCTTCATCAAAAAAAAACCAGAGGGGTTCGGCGGGGATACGATAGACTATTTCGAGCTGAAAATTAAAGACTTGAAAAAATTTAAGTAAGCAAATTTAACTTCCTTTGGTAAATGAAATCGAGCTGGGACACTATATTCTTCTTTCTTTTTTACAAGTTCTATGTATGGGTTAAAATTATCAACTATACCTATGA
>QIDN01000374.1 GCA_003229345.1 Nitrospirota bacterium
GGAAAAATCGCCCTGGTGGAAATCAGCGGGCAGATCTTTGACTCCAGGGATATCGTTCGCCAGCTTTCCAAATACCGTCGCGACGATGACATCAAGGCTATCCTTTTGAGGATTAATTCGCCCGGAGGCGCTGTCGCCCCCTCGCAGGAAATTTACGACGAGGTCCTCAGAGTCCGGGCGGATAACAAGAAAATCTACGCGTCCATGGGCAGTCTCGCCGCTTCCGGCGGTTATTACATCGCCGTGGCGGCCGACCGGGTTTTTGCCAACCCTGGAACCCTGACCGGCAGTATCGGCGTGATTATGGCGTTCGGGAACGCCGAGAAATTAATGGAAAAAATCGGGTTGGAGCCGCAGGTAGTCAAAAGCGGGAAGTATAAGGATGTCGGCTCGCCCGCCCGCAAAATGACCGCCGAGGAACGAGTCTACCTGCAACGCGTGGTGGACGATGTCCACCAGCAGTTCATTGATGCCGTCGCTCAGGGCCGCAATATGACCCCCGAGGAAGCCCGGGAATTGGCCGATGGCCGAATATTCACCGGACGGCAAGCCCTCGAGTTGAAGATGGTCGATGAAATGGGTGGACTCGAAGACGTGATCGTCAAGTTAGGAGAGGCCGCGGGTATCGAAGGCCGACCCAAGGTGGTATGGGAAGAGCCCCCTAAGGGATTCATAGAATGGCTAATGCAGGGCTCCCTGCCCAAAGAGTTCAAGGCCAATTGGATGCCGTCGCAGTTTCCTTCCCTGCAATTTCTTTGGTTGCCAGGTTAGACCGTTTTTTTAATAAAATCACCGTGCCGATAAGTTTTCAGCTGAATGAATGGGTTATGAATTCTCCCGTCAAATTGCTCAAAACTCCATAAACCTTAAAAATTCAAAAAACTATGGTGAATCGCCACCGACCACTCCCCGGCTTCCCCCCTCCAGACAAGCCATAATTTCGTTCTCGCAAATCCTCAAAACGCTTGACTTGCATAGAGTTAATGATATACTCGCCCAAACTTTTCTAACGGGGGAGACTCACTTAAATGACCAAAGCGGAACTGGTGGAAAAGGTTGCGGCACAAATCAACCTGACCAAGAAGCAGACGGAGGTTGTGGTCAATACTGTCTTTCAAAGTATTACCGAGTCTCTGGCGCAAGGGAAAAAGGTCGAATTGAGGGGATTTGGCAGTTTTCGAGTCCGAAACAGAAACGCACGCATTGGAAGGAATCCTAAATCGGGTGATCGGGTAGATGTCCCCGCCAAAAGGGTGCCCTTTTTCAAAGCGGGCAAGGAACTGCGGGAATTGGTGGACGGGGAACTGGACATCACCGCCGATACCGAGTAAAACTCTTTTTAAATAAAGGTTTTTCTCGGATTTCCAGGTAGTTTTGGAATGCCAAACAAGCAGGGTTTCCCCTGCTTTTTTTATTTCCCGCCCCCTTCAAAGCCGGTAGTTTTTTTATTTCCTTCCCGCCGGTTGATAGACGCCTGCGGATACATTCCTTAATTGAAATATCGTCATGCCCGGCAACTCATTTGGACAATTATTCAGAATAACCACTTGGGGCGAATCGCATGGCCCCGGCATCGGTGTCGTGGTAGACGGCTGTCCTGCCGGCCTGCCTCTTTCCGAAAAAGATATTCAAGTCGAACTCGACCGCCGTCGCACCGGGCAAAGCAAAGTCACCACCACCCGCAAAGAACCGGATCAAATTCGATTCCTGTCTGGAATCTTCAACGGCAAAACCACGGGTACTCCCCTGGCCATGATGGTGGAAAACAGTGACGCCGATTCCTCCAAATACGAATTGATCAAAAACCTGTACCGGCCCGGTCACGCCGATTTCACCTATGACCAGAAATATGGCTTCCGCGACTATCGAGGGGGCGGGCGCTCCAGTGCGCGCGAAACGGTAGGCCGTGTCGCCGCCGGGGCCGTTGCCAAAAAACTTCTGGCCCGGCACAAAATTAAGATCTTCGGCTTTACCCGGCAGATCGGAGAACACATCGCGCAAAATTTCAGCCAGAAAGAAATTGAAAAAAATATCGTCCGGTGCCCGGATAAAAAAGTAGCGGAGCAAATGATAGATGCCATCATGCAGGCTCGCAAGGAAGGCGATTCGCTGGGCGGAGTGATCGAAGTGATCGCACAGGGCGTACCGCCCGGACTCGGCGAGCCGGTGTTCGACCGGCTGGACGCCGACCTTGCCAAGGCCCTGATGTGCCTGCCAGCGGTCAAGGGCGTGGAAGTCGGTATCGGATTCGAAGCCGCGCGGCTTAAAGGATCAGAGTGCAACGATGTCTTCATTACTAAAAACAAAAAAATCACGACGGAAACCAACAATGCCGGCGGCATCCTCGGCGGCATTTCGAACGGTAACGATATCGTGGTGCGCATGGTGGTGAAACCCACATCCTCCATCAACCGCGAGCAGGACACCGTCACCCAGAAAGGCAAAAAAGCCAAAATCCGGGTCGAAGGGCGACACGATCCCTGCGTCGCTCCCCGCGCTGTGCCCATGGCCGAAGCTATGGTGGCGCTGGTTTTAATCGACCATCTCCTCCGCAACCAGACCTCCCAACTCTGAGCGAGAACTCGCCACAGACCGGGCAAGGCCCGGAGCAAATTTAAAACTTTGGTATGCGAAGATAACGTTTCAATCGTGGGAATCAGCCTTGGCCAAATTGCCTCCAAGCGCCTGCTTGACCCGGGTGGTACAATAAGCCATGTCATCCAATATCAAAGTAGGGTTCCTCCAGACCCAGCCCGAATTCGGGGCCGTGGAGGAAAACCTCAGCCAGGCTAAAAAACTTTGGGGAGAGCGAAAGTCCGACCTACTGGTCCTCCCTGAATTGTTTAATACCGGTTACCAATTCCAGTCCCTGGCCGAAGCGCGGAATCTTTCCGAACCCATCCCCGATGGACCCACCACCCGGTTTCTGATGGACTGGGCCCGTGACGCAGGGATGGCGATTGTCGCCGGACTCGCAGAGCGGGATGGCAAAACACTCTATAACTCAGCAGTGATCGTGGGTCCAAAAGGTTTCATCGGAAAGTTCCGAAAAGCGCACATTTTCGATTCCGAAAACAATTTTTTTCAACCAGGTGATCTGCCGTTTACAGTGTTCGATGCCGGGTTCGCGAAAATTGGGATCATGATCTGCTTCGACTGGCGGTTCCCGGAAACGGCCCGCACGCTGGCTCTCCAAGGGGCGGACATCATTGCCCACCCATCCAACCTGGTGCTGCCCGATTGCCCGCAAGCCATGATCACCCGGTGTCTGGAAAATCGGGTATACGCCGTGACCTCCGACCGTGTGGGGACTGAAAAACGTGCTCCTGGAGAAGCTCTGAAATTTATAGGCCAAAGCCAGGTGGTCGACCCGGACGGCACCGTCCTGATCCGTGCCTCCGAGGACCGGGAGGAAGCACACGTGGTGGAGATTGACCTCGCAAAGGCACGCAACAAGCGGATCAACAGTCGCAATGACCTGTTCGCCGACCGGCGGGAAGATCTTTACAGGATAGACGGGAAAGGTTAATATAGCCCTCCATAACCCTTTTAAAAATATCCGTCCGGCGGTGTCTGCAAGCCGGGCTTTTTATTATTATAAGTGAGACCCTCATGGAAAAACCCAAATCACGTTTTATCAAAACCGACGACAGTACTATATACGATTCCCTCACCAGCCTCATGTGGATGGCTAACGATTCGCGCCTGGACAAGGATAAAGAGCTGTCCTGGGACGAAGCCCACGACTACGCCAGGGAAATGAACGAGCAAAAATTCGGCGGGCATTCTGACTGGCGCCTGCCGACCATTCACGAAGCTTCATCCCTGTACGATGAAGAAAAACTGAACAAGGATTTCAAAGGAGGAGATATCAAGATCGATTCGGTGTTTCCGCCGGGAGCGGGCAACTGTACCTGGACCAGCGACGAACGCGGCGATGAGGCGCAGATCGTTTTCTATCTCAACGGGTGTCCCTACTGGTACGCCAAAAATGATAAAACGATTTCCCACGCCGTCCGCCTCGTCCGACGAGGATAATAGTCGTACCGGGGCACCATCAATTTTTCAGTCCCCGCTGGACCAGCTTGCCGATGGTCAATCCCTGCACGAGGATGGAAAACACGACCACCACATAGGTCATCATCAGAATCAGTTCGCGTTCGGGAGATGCGGGCAGAGACAACGCCAACGCCACGGAAATGCCGCCCCTCAACCCGCCCCACGTCAATATCTTGATGGCGTTCGGGCTGAACTCGCGCTTGAATTTCCTGAGCCAGATGGGCAGACTCACGCCGATAAATCGGGCCAGCAGGACTACGGGTATCGCTATCATACCAGCCTTAAAACTGGACAGGTCGAACGTCAATATCAATAGTTCGAATCCCAACAGGACAAACAATATCCCATTCAAAATTTCATCCACCAGCTCCCAGAACATGTCGACATGTTCGATGGTTTTTTCCGACATGGCCAAGGTCCGGCCGTGGTTGCCGATCAGCAGTCCTGCCGCCACCGCCGCGATGGGCGCGGAGATGTGCATCGCCTCCGCCGCGGCATAGCCGGCAAACACCAGCGCCAGTGTGATCAATACTTCGACCTGATAATTGTCCACCGTACGCAACAGGCGATAGGCTCCGTACCCCGCCGCCAGACCGAACAACGCACCGCCCACCACCTCTTTGAAAAACAACAGCGTGATAGAAAGGGCCGACGGCTCGTGGTGACTGGTAGCAATATCCAAAATCACGATGAAGATCACCACCGCCACGCCATCGTTGAACAGAGATTCTCCGGCGATTTTCGTTTCCAACGCCTTGGGCGCACCGACGGTTTTTAAAATGGCCATCACCGCGATGGGATCGGTTGGCGAAATCAGCGCGCCAAACACCAAACAATAGATAAAGGGAATGCTGATGTCCAACCCCCCCAACACAAAGTACATCAACCCGGCGACAATGGACGTCGACAATACGACCCCGACGGAGGCCAGGAGGGCGATAATCCATTTCTGCTTCGCCAAGTCTTCCAGGTTGATGTGCAGGGCCCCGGCAAACAGGAGTGCGCCCAGCATCCCGTGCAGAACCAGT
>QIDN01000187.1 GCA_003229345.1 Nitrospirota bacterium
GAAGAGAAAAAGATCCGGCGCGATCCCGCCGCCCGCGTCACCGACCTCCTCAAAGACGTCTTCGGTAAAATGCGAGGGTAAATAGATTAAAGTGTCGGGTGGTTGAGATGGTGGTCGGTGGTGTGCTGGTACCGGTGGGCGACGTTGAGGAGCGTTTCTTCATCAAAATGTTTACCCATCAATTGCAGGCCGATGGGTAAATTGTCTTTCGATTGGCCGCAGGGAATCGACATCGCCGGGATGCCCGCCAGGTTGGCGGAAATGGTGAAGATGTCCGACAGGTACATTTGCAGGGGATCGTCCAGCTTCTCGCCCAGTTTGAACGCCGGGACCGGCGCGATGGGCCCCGCCATCACATCGCACTTCTTGTACGCTTCTTCGAAATCCTGTTTGATCAACGTTCGCGCTTTCTGCCCCTTCAGATAATACGCATCGTAATAGCCGGAACTGAGCACGAACGTGCCGAGCAGAATCCGCCGCTTCACTTCCTCGCCGAAACCTTCCTCGCGTGTGTTGGTGTACATATCCATCAGGTTGTCGGCATGCTTCGACCGGTAGCCGTACTTGACGCCGTCGTAGCGCGACAAATTGGCGCTGGCCTCGGCGCAGGCGAGGATGTAATACGTTGCCACCGCGTACTCGGTATGCGGCAGGGAAACCTCGACCGCTTGCATGCCCATCGATTCCAAAGTTTTGATCGCTTCCTGCACCGCCTTCTCGACGTCTGAGTCCAACCCTTTTCCGAAATATTCCTTGGGGATGCCGACTTTGAGTCCCTTGACGTCCTTCGACAACGCCGCGGTGAAATCCGGTAGCGGTACGTTGGCGGAGGTGGAGTCCATCGGATCGTGTCCGCCGATGACGTTCATCAGTATCGCCGCGTCTTCCGCCGTTTTGGTCATCGGGCCGATCTGGTCGAACGACGAGGCGAACGCGACCAGTCCGAACCGCGATACCCGCCCGTAAGTCGGCTTGAGTCCGGTGATCCCGCAGAACGCTGCTGGTTGGCGGATGGAGCCGCCGGTATCACTTCCCAGGGCGCCCATGCATTCGTTGGCCGCCACCGCCGCGCCGGAGCCGCCGCTGGAGCCGCCGGGTACCCGGTTCAGATCCCACGGATTTTTGGTGACGTGGAAATAAGAATTTTCGTTGGACGAGCCCATGGCGAATTCGTCCATGTTGGTTTTGCCGATCAGCACTGCTCCGGCTTCTTTCAGCCGTTTGACGACGGTGGCGTCGTAAGGCGATACGAAGTTCTCGAGGATGTGCGAGGCGCAGGTGGTGTGCGTGTCCTTCATGCAGATCAGATCCTTCAGCGCGATGGGCACACCCAATAGCGGCGCGTCCTCCCCGGCGGCGAGTTTTTTATCCGCCTCCTCGGCCTGCTGGTGCGCGAGGTCGCGTGTCAGGTGAATATAGGCCTTCACTTTACCGTCCACCGCGTCGATGCGTTTGTAGACGGCGTCCAGCAGTTCCACCGCCGAATATTTTTTTTCGAGTAGTTGATGCTTCGCTTGGGTGATGGTGGGCTGGTGCATGTCAGATGATCTGCGGGACTTCGTAGTGGTCCTTGTCCTGCCTGGGAGCGAGCGGCAGGTACTTGCCGTCTTCAAAGATGGTCTTCACTTCGTCTTCACGGAACACATTCTGGAGTGGCAGAACATGCGACGTCGGTTCCACGTTCTCCGTGTCGAGTCGGTTCAACTGATCGATGTGTTGAAGGATGCCTTCAAACTGCCGGCCCAAACGAGTTTGTTCGTCTTCTGTGAGCTTCAGGCGGGCCAGGAAGGCGATCTTTTCAATATCAAATGAATCGGAAGACATGATGGGGACCGGGAAGGAAACAAAAAACAAAGCGGGAGAATTATTCCCCGCCGCCCTTTTTCTTTTTCGCTTTTTCCTCTTTTTTCTTTTCCATGTAAACGATCTTTCCCACTTTACGGGTCAGCCGCTTGTATTTTTTCTGGATCTTGCGGACGTCCGGATCGTACTTGGTATCGCCCGCCTTTTTTTGAGCTTCGTCCAGCTTGGTTTTGGTGGTGGAAATATGGGTTTTCAGTTGCTCCATTGTAGCCATAAAACTTCCTCAAAGGGTGGATAGTAAATTGGAAAGTACAGTTTATATCAGATTTCAGTGGGCTTCTCAACGGTAAAACATGAGGTCGATTACGGGGATTTCTATTTATACCGCAGATTTTACGCCTTCGATTTCCCAGACGATCACGCGGTTGCGGCCTTTTCTCTTGGCCTCGTAGAGGGCCTTGTCAGCCAGTTTGATTACATCTTCGGTGGTTTTGGTTTTTTTGTTCGGGCTGGCGAGGCCGATGCTGATGGTGATCTGGACTTTTTTACCATTCTTTTTTTTTCTTTTCCGGTCAGAGGATGAGGTGTATTCTCGCTTGGAATTGGGTTTGCGGATGTAAAATTTCCGCTCCTCCAGTTTCCGGCGCACCTTGTTGGCGTACATATAAGCGTCTTCCGCTGAGACTCCCATGAATACCGCGCAAAATTCCTCACCGCCGTAACGGTAGACCCTGTCGCCCAGCTCTTCGCTCAACAGACTCCCCACCAGCCGCAACACATTATCCCCCTCATCATGGCCGTAGGTATCGTTGAAGGCTTTAAAATGGTCGATATCCATCATGACGATGGCGTATTCACCCGTCAGATGGGAGAGGCGTTCGTCCAAAGCCCGGCGGTTGGCGATATCGGTCAACTCATCGACATAAACCCTATGCCAGTACGTTCTAAAAATCGCATGGAGCAGGATGGCGCAGATGATCGTTAAGGCCGCCACTATGGGCAGTGAGGGAAAGCTAGTGAGCACATCCGCGTTCAGGGCTTTTCCGAAAATTTCCTTATCTTCCACAGTGCGTCTAGGCAGTTTTTCAGCCAGCCTTTTCCAAATATCCGAATATAACGCCAGCCCGGTCCAGATAGAGATCATCAATGGAATTAAGGTGATCCCGAACACTCTGACAAAGGGTTTAACGATACGATCCTTTTGTAAAAGGGCCACGACCGCGAAGATCGCCAGGGAAACCAACGCCAATTGCGGGAACAAAAATCCTTTTACCGGTAAAATTTTGAATAAAGCGATCTTGTTGAATAATGACACATCCCGGGAAGCCAGGTAACCCAGGACGATGAAGGGAATCAGTGACGAGAGCAATCGGCTGAAATTGGGAAGATCCATCGGCCGGGTTTCACGAATGCTGAATATTATGGCCAGCGTCAGCGGAAACGATATGGCCACCGCATTATAAATACCCCACGTCTTGATACCCATGAAATGGAGTGCAAGAGGATTGAACAGGAGGCAGCATATTCCCAGCAATAACAGGACGGAGAACAGCATGCGGTTCTGGTTTATCTTAAAACATAGGAAACCCACCAAGGCGAATCCCATGTACAACGGATAAGGGAAGACAGTGGTAAAGGCGTGGACGAAGGTCCCCTTAGGGTCCGCTTGCGGAAGAAGAAGCAGAAGAATCGGAATCAGGCCGAGACCGGCATAGATCAAATAGACTTTGTTGGATTTTGACAAACAGAACTCCCTAAAAGGGGTGATATTTGGCGTATATCAAAGGATAACAGGTTTTTTTGCAAAGGCAAATAGGGAGTCATATGGGGGAATAATTGAGCCTGAAAGAGCTATAAATTATCCAATCATTTATTTTATAAATCTTTATGGTGGGTGATGCGGGTATCGGTGCCATCGGTGGTGATGCGGATGGCGCCTTGCAGGTCGGTCCGCCACAGGGTGGCTCCTGCCCGGAGATAGCGTTCCACAATATTGGGATGCGGATGATGAAATATATTGAACCGTCCGCTGGAGACGATGACGTCCTTGGGCCCGACTGCCCGGATGAAATCCGGATGACTCGAAGTGCGACTGCCGTGGTGCGGGGCCTTCAGGATTTGCGCTTTCAGGGGAGCCCCATGTTCCACCAGGTACCGCTCGGCTGTTTCGGTGATGTCTCCCGTCAACAGCAGGCTGAACGCGCCGTATTCGATTTTCCAGACCATCGACAAATCGTTGCCGATCTTGTTTGGCGAAGGGGAAGCGGCAATAAACTCCGGAGTGGGATGGAGCAGGGTCAGGCGCACCTCACCAATGTTCAAGGGATGGCCCGGTTGCAGGGGGAGCGGGACGGTTTTCCGGTCGATCAGGCGCGACTTCAAACGGTCGATACGGCGGTCGGGGAGCGCAGGACGCCGGTCCAGAAAATGGCCGATTGAAACCAGTCCAGCCAGCGATTCCAATCCGGAGATGTGGTCGTGGTCCGAATGAGTCGCGCCGACATAGCTGAGTCCCCACAGTCCCCGGCTCCAGAGAAACGGTGCGACGACAAGCTTGCCAACATCCAGACTGTTGCGGAAATAACCGCCGCCATCCAACAGCAGGGTCTCGCCATTAGGAAACTCCATATAAATCGACTCACCCTGTCCCACGTCCAGCAGGTAGACCGAAAGCTCCCCGTTTTTGAAAAAAGGAAACCGCGGCCAGATAAAACTGACGATCAAAGTCACCGAAGCCAACGCCAGTCCCCAGGGAACCACTTGGCTCCAAGGGCCGCGGTTGTCCGGCACTGGTTCTACAATCGATTTTCGGGATCGAAGCCATGTGGGAATCGCTATCAATAGCGCGTAATAAAGAATCGGCCAGACCGCTGGCGGCGTGGGAACATAAAATGACATGAAGGGTAGCTTGGCGGCAAACTGGGGCAGGCTGACATAGATGTGAAGCAGTCCTGCGGTCAAAGGCATCAGCAGGGCGCCCAGCGGTTCATGGAGCAACGCCACCAGGGAGGTCAGTAATCCCAGGGGAATCAGCAGGGCCGTCAGCGGAACCAGCAGCAGGTTCAGGAAGATGCCGCCGATGCTGATGTGATTGAAAAAATAAATCAGGATCGGCAGGGTTCCCAACAGGGCGGCCAGGGTGATGAAAAGGGTGGATTGGAAAATATCATAGAGGCGTGCACCCCAGGAGGCTTCGCTCAAGCGGGGTTTCGGCAGGCGGCGGTACCAGGGCACCTCGCCCAATTGATCC